>JBFFMO010000839.1:0-2707 GCA_041554035.1 Allomicrovenator sp.
CCGCTCAAGGTCGCGATGAAATGGGTAGATTCCAATGAGAGTGCACTCGATCAGACGATCGACGACCTGCTCAGCGAAGAACGCCGAAAACGAGAAGCGATCCTTGCTGAGCTGATGGGATTCGAAAACTGATGTCCCGACGAGACGTTGATGAATAACGATAAAAATCTTCCCGAACTTGAGATCGAACCCGTCGACGATGCTGGCGGCAGTATTTCTCATTCGGGGGCGTCTGGATCTGCTCCGAACACCTCGCAGAAGCGGGCTAAGGTTCAGGAAGAAGACCCGCTTGTCGGCGTGATGCTTAAAGGCACCTACCGTCTTGTGAAGAAGGTGGGTGAGGGCGGAATGGGTAATGTCTACAAGGCATTGCAGTTCCCGTTGCAGCGCGAAGTTGCCGTCAAAATCCTAAAGCCGACCGAGAGCAACCCCGAAGGCGAACATTATTTCATGAGGGAGGTGCAAGCGATCAACATGCTGCGCCACCCAAATATCATCGGAATTTTGGACTTCGGAAAAGAACCAGACGGAACGCTCTATCTGGTCATGGAATACCTTCCTGGCCGCACGCTCAAGCGGGTCATCAAGAAAGACTATCCCCTTGATCCTGTGCGCTTGTGCAATATCTGCATTCAGATTCTGAGCGCGCTTGAGCAGGCCCATCAGACCGGCATCGTGCATTGCGATTTGAAGCCCGCAAATATCATGCTCGAGGAAATCGCGGGTGATCCAGACTTCGTAAAAGTGCTCGACTTCGGAATCGCGAAGGTCAAAGGCCCTGCGATGGAGGTTGGGCCTTACACCCAGGCTGGAAATATCGTCGGTACCTTCGATTATATGAGCCCAGAGCAAATCATGCGTCGCGACCTCGATGGGCGGGCTGATATTTGGTCGTTGGGCGTGATCATGTACGAGATGCTGACACGAAAGCGCATCTTTCATGACCGTGACGCCGTGAGCATCATCGGTCGCGTCATGCAGATGCCGATCAAACGGCCCAGTGAATTCCTCGATCCCGATTCGAATTACCAAATTCCTACGGCGATCGAAGACGTGATCATGCGTGCGATGGACCGCAACGTTGAATCACGTTTTCAGACTGCCGGAGAGATGCGAGACGAGCTCAAACGAGTCGCCGCGCGAATTGAAGCCGGTGGCGCTGATCCAAACCAGACGATTCAACCCACGAATGATAATTCCGACGTTCATTCTGGCATGACGGGTGGTTTTGGCAGCGCGCTGTCGCGTGACGCCTCAGGAAGTCTTGTGCCGTCGAAAGGTGTGGGCACTGACACCAGTCGAACCGGCGGGCTGTCTTCGATTTACACCCGCTCGGGTGGCTTCGGCATGGGCGACTCTCAACGCCTCGCCACGGGCGTCGCCGCGGGAACGTCTGTTCTGGACCAGACCTTCAGTATTCAGGAACTCCAAGACACTCTGCTTGGCGAGCGACGCAAGGTTGCGGTTCTGGCCATTCAACAGCGAGCACGCCGCGGAAAGGGCATCGATCCTGAAGAATTGGCGCGCAGAAGTGCGTCCGAAGTCGCGATTATTCGAGCGGCTGTCGAACATTTTGAAGGTGAGATCGACAGCTTTTTGGGCGGCACCTACACCATCATGTTTGGGGCGAGCAAGTCGCGCATGGGGGACAACGTCCGCGCCATCGAATGCGCCTTGGCCCTGCGCAACGAATTCCTGAAGCTTGAACAAGGCGCCGACCATATCGGTATCGCTGTGGGCTACGGTGAGGTTTACCTCTCAAGCAAGAAGGGCGGGAACGCCTTTGGCGAAACGATCGACCGTACCGTCGAGATCGCCCGCGGCGCGCAACATGTCGACGTCTACGCTGATGAAGGGCTTGCCGACGTCACGCGCGAGCAAGTCGAGTACGAAGGACGCCGAAATGTCGGCGGCGAACTGGTTGCGAAAGTACTGAACGTCAAGCGCGACTCGAGCAAAGCCGGGACTGAAGTCGATACTTCAGAGATCTACGTTCCACGTCCGGGCTATTTCTCGGAGCTGATGCGCCGCGCGGCGGACGCCAAGCAGGGCGAAGGCGGAGGTCTTGCGATTCTGGGGGATGTCGGAAGCGGGAAAACCACGCTTTTGAAGCATTTTGTTGCTGATCTGAATTCGAGCGGCTGGCAGGTGTTTCAGGTGCGTACGCAGGATCTGGGCGGCACCCAGGGTCTGGCTGTGCTGCGCTCTTGGATTCGTTCGATTGCGATGACGTACAAGGACCCAGCCACCTTGATTCGAAAAGCGTGTGAGACGATCGGTCTGGATCAGGGCATCGACGCTGTGGTGGCTCTTTACATGAGCGCTCATCCGGATGCCCGGATGGTCGGGCAGCTTCCATGGCAGGATTCCAAGAGCTTTGGCTACTTCACGGCGGCACTCCTGCAGCGCATGATCCGCTTCGCGATGAAACAAGGACCTGTGCTTCTGGTGGTCGATGAGCTGAATCCGACGGATTCGTTGGAACTCGACATCCTGGACAATATCATCGCCAGCATTCAGAAGGCCAAAGTACTGGTTGCTGCGGTGATGACGCACCGGTCGATCGGCCAAGATCATGGATTGCCTGGAAATCTGGAAGTCCTGCCTATTGGCGGATTTACAGAAGGCGAAGCACGTCAGTGCATGCAAATGACACTGGGTTACACGCCTCCGCCGGAGGTCACCCATCACCTGTTTTCGCGGTCGA
>JBFFMO010000840.1:0-2706 GCA_041554035.1 Allomicrovenator sp.
TCACGTTGGACGCCCGACTCGAGGCTCGTCCCGACTTTGCGCTGATCCGCGGCTGGCAGGACCAAGCCGCAAAGCTCTTCCGGAAAGCCCGCCAATCCGACAACATCTCCCGACTCGAACGACGAGAGCTTTTTTCTGAATCCAGACGCCTTAATCAAGACGCGCGGCGACATCTGCGGGGCATTCAAGACGCGATCGTCTCCACGGCTCATGTGGTCTGCGCCACGGCGGCTGGAGCCGACATCAGGCTGCTCAGCGACGTCGATTTTGACGTGGTCGTGCTTGATGAAGCCACTCAAACACCCGATCCGATTGCGTTGATCGCAGCCCAGCGTGCGCCGCGCCTGATCATGGCCGGCGACCCACGGCAACTGCCTCCCACGATCATCGACCGAAGCGCCGGCATCGACGGGCTGGCAACGACGTTTTTTGAAAGGCTCGAAAAACACGCCGTGATGCTCAACGTCCAACATCGTATGCACCGCGCCATCATGGGTTTTTCGTCCGAAATATTTTACCAGGGCCGCCTTATCGCCGCAGAATCAGTGGCCGAGCACCGCCTTGACGATCTCGGTGTGAAGCCCGACCCACTGCGACCGGGCCCGCTGGTATTTATGGATACGGCAGGCAAAGGCTTCGACGAAGTCCGAACCGAGGAAGACCCAAGCACGTCCAATCCTGGTCAAGCCCAGCGCACAGCGCTCGAGGTCCGACGCCTTCTGAGCCGTGGCATTTCGCCTGAAGACGTGGCGCTCATCACGCCCTACGACGCGCAATCTCGGCTGCTCAAGGCTTTATTGGACATTCCGGGGCTGGAAATCGGGACCATTGACGGATTTCAAGGGCGAGAAAAAGAAGCTGTCGTCATTGACCTCGTGCGTTCGAACTCGACCGGAGAGCTTGGGTTCTTAAACGATACCAGGCGGATGAACGTGGCTATGACACGTGCTCGGCGCTTTTTGCTCGTGGTTGGAGACTCCGCGACTTTGGGGTCAAAAGACTTCTATCAGCGCTTTTTTGCACATGTTGAAGAACATGGCGCATACGTAAGTGCGTGGACCGACGACGCAGACATCATGTGATCTCTTCCGTTTTGTCTTCGAATCCGCTAGAACGCTCGCGTCGGACGCGCGAGCGTCGTAGGCATCACATTTGGAGGAAGTCATGGGTATCAAACGTGGAGAACGTCGTGGCGAGCTCGCTCGGCGCCGTAAACGCAGCATGAAGGTCGGCAAACTTCGCCTTCTCATCACCCGAGCAAAGGGTGAAGAGAAAGCACGATTGATCGCTAAACTTAAGCGAATCAGTCCAGAAGCACCTGTCGAGGTCAAATAAAGAAAGGCGGGTCTGACCCGCCTTTTTTTTGTCTATTTTGCATCGTCGCGTGCATCCAATAGCCTCAGCGAGGGCAAAATATGGCAAAGGACTGGGAAAAGCTTGCAGGGGAAAAAGGCGAACGCGTCAAATCCGGTAAGTTCGAGCGCATGATGAAACTTGGCGGAGTGGGTGCAGGCGTTGCCGCATCCTCACTCGCCGGCAAAATGCGCAATCTGATGGGCGGCGGCGATGAAGCGCGCTCAGACAATCACCGAAAAAACGCACAACGCATGGTTGGGGTTCTGGGAGAGCTGAAGGGCGCATCGATGAAAATCGGGCAGATCCTGTCGGCGGACCCCGAAATGCTGCCCCCTGAGTTTGCCGAAGGATTGGCGAAGCTTCAAAAAGACGCGCCGCCGATGACCTGGAATACGGTCAAAAAACAGATCGAGTCCGCTTTCGATCTTCCGATCGAAGACATTTTCGACACCTTTGACCCAGATCCGGTGGGGGCCGCCAGCATTGGCCAAGTCCATCGTGCAAAGCTGCGCACAGGCGAAGACGTTGCGGTCAAAATCCAGTACCCAGGGGTCGCGGATGCGCTTGAGTCGGATATCGACACGCTGCGATCCATGCTGGCCCTGGGGCGTTCCTTCATGGAGCGGGAGTGACTCGATAATTATTTTGAAGAGATTCGCACCAGCCTCATGAACGAGGCGGACTACGTCAAAGAGGCCCATAACCTGAACCGTTTTCAGGACTACCTCAAAGACAAACCCAAGGTTCGGGCGCCAAAACCGTTCATGGAATGGACTCGCCCTACCGTACTCGTGATGGAGTACGTGGTGGGCGTCAAACTGGACGTGGCCCTTGAGGCGATGGACAAAAAAGATCGCGATATCTGGCTTGAACGCTGGGTCGCCCTCTATGTTTGGATGGTCCATGAACTCATGGAGCTTCACGCAGACCCTCATCCGGGGAACTTTCTGATCGATGAAAACGACACGATGGTCATGCTCGATTTTGGAAGCGTTCGATCGTTCGAGTCGGCGTTCCCGGACGGGATCCTTGAGGTGCTCGATACCGTTTGGCAGGACGATCCGCACCGAGCTTTTCAGATCTATAAAGACATCGGGTTCGGCGGCAAAGACTACGACCCGACCAAGCTCGACCCAGCGTTGCTGGACCAGTACCACGGCATCGTGCTGGCGCCCTTCTACCGAGACGAGCTTTTCTCATTTGCCACGTGGCAACCGACTGTTGAATCCAAGTCGTTCATGATGAGGCACCCGTCATTCTTGGTCCTGACGCCTCCGCCCGATGCGCTCATGTATTTTCGCGTCCTGAGTGGTATTAAAGGCTTGTTGTCTCGCTTTGATGCGAAGATCA
>JBFFMO010000841.1:0-2700 GCA_041554035.1 Allomicrovenator sp.
CATCTTCGTCTTGATGATCCGAACGTCTCGCGCATCCATGCCGTGATCGAACGCGCTGCTGACGGAAGTTTCAGCGTGATCGACCTTGGCAGCGCTACGGGCACATTTGTCAACGGGGAGAAGGTGACCAAAGCGTCACTGACCTCCGGTGACGAATTGCAGTTTGGAGACACGTTGATTCGTGTTTCCACAGTGGCGGAACAGGCCGCTGCGCCAGCTCCGGTTGTCGTCACAACTGCTGCCGCTGCTGCTGATCCGGTCGCCGAGCCCTCCATTGCGCCCGATGCCGGTGGGATTACGCTTGAGGATGGATCTCATGTCGAGCCTTATACCCTTCAAGGGTATTATGACGACGTCGGGAATTACATACCCGGATACTACGATGAAACCGGGAACTACCACCTCGGGTACGGGTTTCACGACGAAGCGGGCCGATGGCAAGTCAGTCAAGGATACTACGATCCTGCGGGTGAGTGGGTGGCTACGGACGGTTCTTCGCATGAGGCTGCACAAGGTCTCGGCGATGAGAGTTCATGGTTGATCACAGCTCGGGACACCGACGTCTACCAGGACGCCTTCTTTGAAGGTCGTGGTGGCGAGACGCTTGAGATCGCGATGCTTTGGCGCGACAGCGTTTTGGTGGTCAACAGCTATGAGCAGCCCAAGACCGTAACCATCGGTGTCGAAGGTCAGAAAAACGACTTCGTTATTGATGACCCATCATTCGCCGACGAGCGTTTTCCGTTGCTGGAGTACGGCGCCGGTTACACGCTTTCATTCACCGACGGCATGTCCGGCTTGGTGCAGATCGGCAATCAACAATACACGTTGGCGCAAGCCATCAATCAGGGAATCGCCACCCGCTCAGGGTCTGGCTACGGGATCTCGCTTGACGGTAGATCTTCAGCCCGCGTCGACATTGGTGAGATCACTTTCCTGATCCACTTCACTGAAATCCCACTGACCGCTTTTGGTGGCAGTGGCTTCGATACGGCTCCTGTTCCCTACGTTTCGCTAAGCGCGGCGGCTCATATTCTCTTTCTGATTCTCGCGATGACGATGCCCGAGAATGCACGCAGCCTTGATCTGGATGGATTTCAGGCGAACGACCGTTTTGTTCAGTTGATGATTGAACCCGAGCAAGTGGAAGAAGAAAAACCCGATTGGCTTGACGATGGGGGCGACGAAGAAGCCGCCGCCAAGCACAAGGGTGAGGAAGGGAAAGCCGGTAAAGAAGACGCAGAAGACGTGAATAAGAAGCTCGCGATCAAGGGTGACCGAAATCCTGAAGATCTCGAGTTGAAGCGCGCCGCTGATACAGAAGTCGCCATGAACGCTGGTATCGCCGGTGAACTTATGGTGAGCAGTCCTTTCGCAACCGGAGACACCTCGGTGGGCTCGGATGCGATTCACGCGTTGGGTAATTTGCAGGGCGGCGAGTTTGGCGAGTCCAAGGGATTCGGCGGCTTGGGTCTGCAAGGAGCAGGACGTGGCGGCGGCGGAATTTCGGAACGAGGCATCGGCTTGGCAAACGTCGGAACCGCGGGTCGCGGTGGCGGTGGTCGTGGGGGCGGAGGCTACGGCAAGGGAGCCGGAGATCTCGGTGAACGCAACAGCCGTGTACCCAAGATCGTTCCTGGAAATCCTCAGGTTCAAGGTTCTCTTGACCGCGAAATCATCAAGCGAGTGGTTCGTCAGCATCGTGGAGAGATCAAATTCTGCTACGAAGGCGAATTGCAGAAGAACAAAGGACTGGAAGGTCGCGTGACCGTTCGGTTCACCATCTCGGCAACGGGTTCGGTGGTTTCTGCCGTGGTCAAGGAGTCGAGCTTGAACAACGCATCGGTTGAGCGCTGCATCACGGACAAGATTCGACGCTGGATCTTCCCAGAGCCTAAGGGCGGCGGAATCGTGATGGTAAACTACCCGTTCAATCTGAGTTCGTAAGATTGTCGAGCCGCTTTCAAGGCCGCGCTGAGTCGCGGCCTTTTGTTTTTCTTGGCGATCGGGAGGAACCCGCGCCAACCGAGTTGCCTCGTGTGGCTGGCAGGTCTATCATGCCGGTCCATCTAACAATATCTTTCGGGCGCCAGTCGTCCCATGTGTCGAGGATTTGGAGTGATGACCTCAAGGCCAGTACTTCTACAGTGGTTTGCAGTAGCGTGTGTCGCGGTGATGGCCCTTTCGGGTTGTCACAGCATGGATCGCGCTGAAGCCGTCTCCGAAATGAATAAGGGTCTCGAAGCTCTGGAAGGGGGACGCACGCTCGATGCGGTTCGTCATCTGAAGGAAGCGTCCACGATCGATCCGGAGTTCGCTGAACCCCCATACTATTTGGGACAGATCTACCATCGCAAACTCAGCGAGCCGGACAGCGCCGAGCAAAATTATCGCGAGGCCATGAGTCGCGACGAATCAAACGCTCAGTTCGCTTATCAGTTGGGCACGATCCTTCAGGAACAGAACAAACATGCCGACGCGATCGCCTATTTGAAGAAGGCGACCGACGCAAAACCTGATTTCGCGAAGGCTTGGTTTCGGCTTGGACTCTCTCTCGACTTCGAGAAAGACTATTCTGCCGCGATCGACGCGTATTCGAAGTCAATTCATGCCAATGCCCGCATGCGAATGGACAAGGAAGACAAAGGCGGCGCGGCATATCACGCGCTCGGCGACCTTTATAATCGCTTTGGATTCTAC
>JBFFMO010000842.1:0-2699 GCA_041554035.1 Allomicrovenator sp.
CAAAAACAGGAACGCCACAAACGACCCAAGGGTCACGGAGCCTTCGACGACGCCGATGCCGCCAAATACAAGGACGAGCGAAGTCGACACGCCGAGCATCAAATCGAGTGTGGGATCAAATGCCGCCCGAACCCGCGCGAGCTTGAGATTCTTGTCGAAATGGCGTCGAGAATAATCGGCGAAACGTTTCCGATCGTGTTCCTCGCGTGCATAACCCTGAATGATTCGAATCCCGGCGTAGCTCTCCCGAACGCGTTCGGTCATCACGCCAAGATCCTCTTGTACGGCTTCGAAGCCTTTGAACTCCGCGTGCGAAAGCCGATTGGTGATCACGTAGATGAATGGAACCGGGATCAGCGCAATCAACGTGAGCTGCCACGACAACGAAACAAGGACGACCAACACCAGGGACACCAGCATGAATGTGTCGGCTGCGATCATGATCCCCGGTCCCAACATCATTCGCACGGCCATGATGTCGGCTGTTCCGATCGACATCAGGTCGCCTGATTTCTTGCCGTCGTACCAAGACTGAGTCTGGCCGAGCAGTCTGTTGGCCAAAGAACGCCTGAGATTCTGCCCGATTTGGTGCGAGGGGACGGCGATCTTCATCAACATCGGATAGCGAAATAGGCTCGCCATCAATTGCAGTACAAAATAGATGACCACCGCGGCGACGATGGAAAACTCGTCGGCTTTCAGGCCCACCAAAGCCAGCGGCGTTGGGGTCAGTGGCTCGCCGCCGGTCAGCGACGCTTCGGTGAGTTCGATGGCCAGCGCCGTGAACAGCGGGGCAATCACGTCGCTCAGATTCACCACAAAGAGCGCCAGAAGACCCACCCCGTAGCGTCCACGCTCGGGTTTGACCAGGTCGCTGATGCGGCGGATGTCGTCTTGAAGATTCACGGCGAGTTGGATGTCGAAGACTGAAAACGGATGCAGCTTTAATGCGAATGGCTAGATGTGCCAAGCGCTTCGTTGCATGCCGGTAGGTTCAGCTTGATGCATAGGACTGGCGTCGCAAGATGACCCAGGCCAGCAAAAGGAAGATGCCGCAGAATAGAAAGAGTGGCACCAGGTGACCTACGGCCGAGACAATCTTGTTTTCGGTCGACGCGAATTCCATCAGGCTGTCGTAGCCCCAGCGTGACGGCATCGCCCGGTAGATCCATTCGCTCAGGCCCTCGAAGTCGTCTTTCGCGATCGCGAATTCGCTGAAAAGAATCTGGGGAAGGATCACAAGGGGGACGAGGCCAACGGCGTAGTCGCTTCGATCGACGGCGGCCGAGATCAGTAGACCCAGACACGTCCCGCATAAGGTCGTGGCCAACAGATTGATGATCACCCATCCGATCGGGATTCGGGTGTCCAAGAACTTGTGGAGAATCGCGGCGTAGAGCACCACCTGCACCACGTTGAGCAGGCTCAGAACGCGGATCTTCGAATACACGTAAGAGGCGACGTTCAGATTGACCATCTTTTCGCGCAGGAAAAGCGACCGTTCCTTCACGATTTCACGACAGGCGTCCATGCATCCAAGCCACAGCGCAGACAGGGTCATGACGAAATAAAGAGAGTTGGTCGCTTTGCCCAAGTTCTGCCAAACCAGCACGGCAAGCGCCGCCAAAATCGGCGCCTGCACGATCAGAAGAAGCGTGTTTTTCCAATCGGCGAGCACGGTCTCAAGGTAGCGGTCGGCGAGCACAGCGCCCTGGAACCAGTCGATGAACGGTGATTTCGGGGGTGTTTTAGAGTCTTCAGATGGCATGACACACCCGTGATAATTCGCTCATATGGGTTCACCGACATCGAGCCGGCGCATCCAGTTGGTGAGCGTTTGGTAGTTGTTCAGGCCAAGCATCTTGGAGGCTTTGGTTTTGTTTCCATCATTCAGGGTCAACGCCTCCGTGACGTAGTGCCGAGCCACGTCGTCGAGCTTCTTTTGAATGTCGAATTCGTCGGGCAAATCCAAACCCATTTTACCCGCTTCGAAAATGGAGTCTTGAATATGTTCGACCTCGATCACGTGGTCGGTCAAAACGGCGGCCCGGCGCAGAGTGGCCTCAAGCTCCGGATGGTTTCCTGGCCACGTCCTGTTCCCGATCATCGCCTGAGCGTCCTCCGAGAGCTTGCGTTCACCCTTCATCTCGTGGGTGATTCGAACAAGCACCCGAGCGACAAAAGGCTCCAAGTCGGCCGGTCGCTGCCTGAGCGGCGGGACATGGATTAATCCGATCGCAATGCAGTGGAAGAAGTCTTCTCGCATCTTACCCGAATCGAGCAGCTGCGAAGGTGGGCTGGTGGCGGTGGCCATGAGTCGCACATCTACCGGACCTCGGATCGAGGTGGTCTGTCCATCTCGCACCGCGCGGTGCAACGAGGCTTGAACCGACGCGGCCAGGTGGTCCACGGAATCCAGAAGTAATGTGCCACCGGACGCTTGCCTGAGTAGGCCCGTGGCGCCAAAGAGCGCATCGGCTTGTTCGTCGGGCTCAAGGGCTTCGCAGTCCATCGCAACAAACGCACCTTTGCGGCTCGACGCCTTATGAATCGCCCTCGCCAGAAGTTCACGACCCGTCCCCGTTTCGCCGGTCACCAAGATCGGCACGTCCAAGGCGGCCAATCGTCTTGCTTGTTCGTGAACCCGCGTCATTTCAGGCGAGCCGTGCTCGATGACGTCGAGGTTCGCTGCGGCGTTA
>JBFFMO010000843.1:0-2698 GCA_041554035.1 Allomicrovenator sp.
AATTCTACGTGGTTCAATCTGAATTCTATACGCCCGGCGAGTATCGGGCCGCGGGTGACCAGCCTTTCGACATGCAGCGCGCGATCAAAGAAGACGCCTCTTACGTTGTATTCAACGGTAAAGACGGCGCGTTGACAGGTGATGGCTCCCTCAAGGCCAAGGTCGGTGAGACCGTGCGAATGTTTGTGGGCAACGGCGGACCGAACTTGGTCTCTTCGTTCCACGTGATCGGCGAGATTTTTGACACGGTCTGGATGGAGAGTGGCACGGTCAAGAACCATAACGTCCAGACCACACTGATTCCTGCGGGTGGATCGACGGTCGTCGAATTCAAACTTGAGGTCCCCGGTACCTTCATCCTGGTCGACCACTCGATCTTCCGAGCCTTCAACAAAGGCGCCATTGGCCTGCTTACGGTCGAAGGTGATGAAGACAAGGTCGTCTATACTGGCAAAGAAATTGACGAAATCTACCTTGGAGACAGCTCGCCTGCAGCGAGTGCGATGCAGAAAGAAGCCGCGGCCATGGACGATTCAATCGAGGCCACAATCTTGCGAGGAAAAGCTGTCTATCAGGGCACCTGTTCGGTCTGCCATATGCAGGACGGCGCAGGCATGGCTGGTGTCTTCCCGCCCTTGGCAAAATCCGATTTCCTGATGGCCGACTCCAAGCGCGCGATCAACATCGTGCTCAACGGACTCACCGGACCCGTCAAAGTTAACGGTGTCGAATTCAATGGTGTGATGCCTCCATTCACCAACCTTCCTGACCACGAAATCGCAGCTGTACTCACCTACGTGCGCAACAGCATGGGCAACAAAGACGGAGCTGTCGTCAAGGCCTCGGACGTCGCCGCCGCACGTGCCGCGATGCCTAAGAAAGCCGATTCTGGTCACCCCTAATCTGGTCATCTAAAGGACCACACCATGCGTTACTGGCTCATCATCATCGGACTCACCCTGAACAGCGTCGCCTTCGCGGCGGCGCCAGAACGGGTGCGAATTCAGGGCGACAATTACGCCCCGTTTTATCCGGGCGCAGACAAAGAAGAGCAGCTTGTTCAGGACTTCGAAATGGACACATTTCCAGTCACTAACGCCAAGTTCCTTGCCTTCGTCAACGAACATCCGAAATGGCAAAAAGGCGCCGTGAAAGCCCTTTTTGCCGACGCTTCGTATCTGGACAGTTGGCCCTCAGCTTCCAGTGTCGAGGGCATCGAAAATCAGCCAGTAACGCATGTCTCTTGGTTCGCCGCTCGTGCCTATTGTGCCGCCCAGAACGGCCGCCTGCCTAACGAACACGAATGGGAATTTGTGTCGCGGGCCGACGAAAAACGAGTCAACGCCACCGGTGACCTGGCTTTCAACCAGAAGGTCTTGAGTTTTTACTCCAGGCCCGGCCGTGGTCAAATTGACAACATCAATCAGACACCCGCGAATTACTGGGGGTTGCACGACTTGTACGGCCTGGTCTGGGAGTGGGTCGAAGATTTCAATTCTTCGATCATCGCTTCGGACTCGCGCCAATCGGGCGACAAACAAGAATCCAAATTCTGCGGTGGGGCGGCAATAAATGCCGCAAACACCAGAGAATACGCCACATTCATGCGCTTTGCTTTTCGCTCAAGCCTGAAGTCCTCGTACACGCTGCATAATCTCGGTTTCCGCTGCGCCTACGACATCAAACCGGAATAAATCATGCGAACTCAATCACTTATCGCCATCACATTCCTACTTGGCTGTCAGGCCGAAGCCGTCAAACCGATTCCGGCCACTCCACCGGCCGAGACAAAAACGGTCGTTGCGCCCGTGATTCCAAGTGGCGAATTGCCCGAAATGAGCATCTACCAGCTCGACAGCACGTGGACGACTCAGGATAAAGCGCACATCAAATTAGAGACCTTCCGTGGCGCCCCTGTTGTGACCGCCATGTTCTTTGGATCGTGTCGCACGGCTTGCCCGACCATCATCGCGGACATGAAGCGCATCGAAAAAGCCGCAGGGCCCAAAGCGACGGACGCGACCCAATATGTGCTGATTACGTTCGACCCCAAAGTCGACACGCCCGACGCGCTCAAAGAGCTTGAAACAAAATTCCAGCTCGATTCCAAACGATGGACATTTTTGCACGGCGACGAAGGCTCCATTCGTGAGGTGGCGTCGGTACTTAACGTGCAATACCGCGAAGTCTCCGAAGGCCAATTTTCGCACACCAATCTCATCACTTTGCTCGACCCCAACGGGGTCGTCACAACCAAAATCGAGGGCCTTAAACAACCCGTCGAACCACTCGTCGCGTCGCTCAACAAGATCGCGGGCGATTCGTAACACTCAGGAATTTTCATGCGGTATTTTCTGACATTTTTATGTTCCATCCTTCCAACAGCATTGATGGCCGAGCCACCCGCTGACCCTCCCACACTTAAGATTGGTGGGGTGATCGCGGGCAACATGGTTTTCAATTCCGGCACGCCGACCCCAACTTTTGACGTGCCAGCTGGCGCGGCGATGGGATCGCTCGACGGTGATGGGTTGCCCAGCGATGGCGGACTGACCTTGACGGCGCGGCAGACCAACGTGGGTCTGCACCTTTTCCACCGTATTGATGAAAACACGACGGCATCGGGTCTGACTGAGATCGACTTTTTCGGCTTCCACGAAAACGCCGGCCCCGGCGGCGTCATCCAAACAACGCCCAG
>JBFFMO010000844.1:0-2695 GCA_041554035.1 Allomicrovenator sp.
GACGCTCATATTTCAAAAATCCAAGCCGTGAACCCGAAGATCAATGCGGTCGTGCGCGAACGATTCGATGACGCCCGCGCCGAAGCCCAGGCGGCAGACGACCTGGTTCGCACGTGCTCCGCGGACGAGCTCCCCGTATTTCATGGCGTTCCATGCACCATCAAAGAATGTTTTGCGGTCGAAGGGATGCCCCAAACCGGCGGCGTCGTGGCACGGTCTCATATCGTTTCCAGCAAAGACGCGATCACCGTGCAGCGGCTGCGCGATGCGGGAGCCATCCCACTTGGTATCACGAACCTCTCCGAAGGCTGCATGTGGATGGAGTCGTCCAATAAAGTCTACGGCCGCACCAATAATCCCTACGACCACACACGCATGGTCGGCGGCTCTTCCGGGGGTGAAGGCGCGATCGTGGGTGCTGGCGCGTCGCCGTTTGGGCTCGGCTCGGATATCGGCGGCTCGATTCGCTTGCCGGCGTTTTTCAACGGGGTCTTTGGACACAAACCCAGCAGCGGTTTGGTGCCGTCAACGGGCCAGTGGCCGATCGCAGAAAACGAAGCGCTGCGATTCTTGTGCTCCGGTCCCATCGCCCGACGTGCCGAAGATTTATGGCCGCTGCTTCAGGTCCTGCGAGGGCCCGATGGCGTCGACCCCGTGGCACAAAAAATGGAGCTTGGTGATCCCGATGACGTCGACATTTCCAAGTTAAATGTCCTCTACGTGCCTGATAACGGTACCGCCATCACGGCCGAGCTCAGCGCAGCACATCACGCCGCCATCGCAGCCCTACAGGGCATGGGCGCCAACGTCCGCGAGTTACGCATCGACCGCTTCAAAAAATCGTTCGATATCTGGTCTCAGTTGCTTGGAGCGGCCGGGGACACTTCGTTTCGGGAACTCATCGGCAAAGATGGACGACCCGCACCCATTGGGCGCGAATTCGTAAAGTTGATGCTTCGACGCTCCAACCATACGTTGCCGTCTCTGGGGCTGGCCTTCTTGGAAGGTCTATCTTTTATCGTTCCCGACAACCCGGCCCCGATGGTCGCGCTCGCCGACGAATTGCGCGCCGAGCTTGAACGAGAAATTGGCCCCAATGGCGTGATGTTGTTTCCAACGTTTTCTCGCCCTGCTCCGCGCCATAATTACGCGATGTTGGTTCCGTTTCATGCAGCCTATACGGCCATCTTCAATGTTCTGGAAATGCCCTCCACCGCTGTTCCACTTGGTCTGTCCGCCACCAAAGGCGTACCTCTAGGGGTGCAGGTCGTTGGAACCCACGGTCAGGACCATCTGACCATCGCAACAGCGCTCGCTCTCGAAAAAGCCCTTGGCGGATGGATTCCGCCTCAAACTAGGAATGATTAATGCCCCTTAGCGCCACAGAATTATTCTGGGAAATCGCCGACGACCTACAAGCCGAGGACCCTCGCGTCGTCGAAGGAACCATCATGGGAGGACGTTGCTTGCGAGTCGGCCCGGAGTTTTTGGCTTTGGCGGGATTCAACGTCACCGGCCTGGTCGTAAAATTACCCGCCAAACGCGTCGAGGAACTTATCGCAGACGGCAAAGGAGAGGCTTTTTCTCCGGCCAATAAAGTTTTTACAGAATGGGTGTCGGTCCCTATTCCGGATCGGAAAGAGTGGAAATCATTATTGCTCGAAGGCATCGCCTTTGTCAGCGCTCCCCCTACCCCAAAAGCAAGTTCCAGAGCGGCAAAGTCAAAACCGAAATAAAGAGTCCCACGACCACCATGCGGCTTGCCAGCGCGGGCTCCAGCCCGGCTGACGCCGCCACGATGCCGCCCGTAACCATCGGGGCCATGCCGGCCTGCAAGACGGTGGTCTGCGTCCAAAGGTCGCCTGTACCCAATGCGTGAGCGAGTCCCAACACGCCCAGCGGCGCCAGCAGGAGCTTCCAGACCAGGCCCAACCCAAGTTCCCTAATATTGGAAATCCGCGTCATCGAGGTCGACAGCCCCACCGCGAGCAATGCCACGGGACTCAGTGTTTTGGCGGCCAGGCTCAGAGCCGGCAACACGGGTGACAGCATGTCTGCCCCGAGCACCAACGCCGCTCCAAGAGCCAGGGTCGGCGGAAATGTGGCCAATTTTTTCAGCACGTTCCACCAATCGACGTTTTCGCCCTGCCCCCAAGACACCGCGAGCGCTCCCCCGATGGCTAGCGGCAAGAACGAGCCCACCTGGTCAAAAACCAACGCCGGCCCAATGCCGATTTCACCCACCAAAAGCCGAATCGCCGGCAGCCCCACAAAGCTCGTATTCCCAAGCCCTGCCGTAAGAATCAGGCAGGCGATCGTGGCCCTCGACCACCCGAGCCATTTGCCACATGACCACAAGAAGACAACCGAGCCGCCAAAAACCCAAAGCCCGCCCAAAAGCGCCAGCCAGGTGTCTGAGCCAAACGACATCACAGGGATTTCTTTGAGGATGACAGCGGGCAAAGCCACGTAGATCACCCACGTACGCGCCACGGAGGTCAGCACCGCGGCCTTTGCGAAGTACGCATTAAGCAGGGCCCCAGCCACCAAACAACCAAACAGAATCAGAAGTGTCGTCATGGTGCCCCAATCCCCGATGAGTTGCCGTCAGCTGCGTTTTTCCTCATAATTGAGCCTCTACGAACGCATGCCAAAAATCCTTTTGGACCACCCAGGATGCTCATTTGCGGAACAC
>JBFFMO010000845.1:0-2695 GCA_041554035.1 Allomicrovenator sp.
CCGTACCACTCGAACCTGATGCTCGAGAGCTGCAACCCGCAAATATTGGCGTATTCAGTGCACGAATGGCTACGCGTCTTCGATTTGTATCTTGCAGCGCATATTTCGAATCATCTGACGATGGATGCGCTGCGGGCGTGGTTGGACAGGGATAAGCGCCTGCAGGCCGACAAAAAAAGTCTCGCGCTGCCTCCGTTGTCGCCACGCCACGCCTACAGTCTCCGCGATCCCGCTCGCGTTTTGACCAGATGAGCCTTGGCGCCGGATACCTGAAAATGGCCGAAGGCCAATCAAGGCTGGCACACCATGTCCGTTTTGGACGTTGTCATCATCGTGATGCGAGGAGCGGTAATGGCGCCTCCGGTAAACGAGAGTGAAGTCGGAGTCAGCGTGATCTGCTCGAAGTCTGCAGGGCCGACTGAATTAATATTCAGCTCTTCTACCGTGCTTGAGCAGCTGGACTGCGGAGTCAGCGAAAAAGGCAGGTCTACAAACGAATCCCCGGCAGATTGGAACACCGTCCGGTTTTGTCCACCGGCCTCAAAGAGTGGATTGGACAAAAAGGCGGCGCGTAGTTGAGTCTCCAGCGGCAGTTTTTGAGCCGTGTTGCCGTCCCAGGTAATCAGCATGCCGGCGCGGTTGGCGCCATAGCCGACGATAGCGTTTCGCTGGTCACCCACCAAGATATTGGTGGCCATTCCAGCCGTGTCAAAACGAACGCCAGACACCGAGCCGTCAGCAGCAAAACTCATGATCGCGGGTTGAGAACCATTGGCTGAAGAAGCCTTGCCCGCCACAAGGACCTGATTGCCCTCGCGGACCGCGCTGGTAGCATCCGTGTTGTCGGCGGTGCTGCGACGTGCCCATGCTACCGCTCCGTTGCTGACGGATGCGACGAGCGAACGCCGCGTTCCATTCTTAACGCCCGTATTGCCCACAACCACGATCTGATTGCCCGCTACAGCGCCATCAAAGAAGATTTCGTCGTCGCCGGTTTCGAATTTTGTGGCCCATAGAACTTGGAGGTTTGCGTCGAACGCGACCACGAGTCCGTCCCGGTTTTCGCCATTGCCTGATTCGCCCACGCCAATCCACTGGGCCACCTGGCCTCCGTCAAAAAGGCCGTAGAGGAGCTCTTCGCCAGTGGTCCCCCAGTTGAACGCTTCACCAAAGCCTGTGGCGTTAGCCCGCACGAGCAGCACGTCATTATTATTGGCGGCGCCGACGGAATAACCGCGTGAAAGGCCACCCAGGAGCACTTCGTTCCCGCGCCGAGCCACCGAAGTAAATTGGTCGTTTGAGGGGTCGCCAAAACGAGCTGACCACACCACGCCGGTGCTGTCATAATGCACGGCGACTGCTTCACGCGATTCGTTGGCAATGAAATTATCTGGAGTCGTTCCCACAGCAATCACACCACCGGCCAGGCGGTCAGCGTCGCGGAATATAAAAGGCACGTCGGTCTGGAAAAGTGTCGACTTGGCCGCAGGAGGAAACACGGGGTCCATATCCATCTGGGCGTCGGCCATCATGTCAGCCCCCACATCCAGACTGGCCATATCCTGGGTGGCGTCTTGACCCAAATCGAGCGTCGACACATCAGCGTCCAGGTCATTGGTCTTCATGTCTGACGCCATGTCTTCGCACGCGGCACCAGTGCATGGCTGTGGGTCGGAGCATGTTGGGCCGACACAAGCGCTTTCGTCGTCGCTGCATCCGGTTACGATTGCGAGACCCAGAAGGGCCGTAGTCGACCACATAATAATATTTTTCATTTTGTCCCTAGTCCAATTTGCCCGGGACCTTAACACATGTGCCGGAAATTGATCAGCAGTGAGCAGCCAGCGGTGAGCAGACTCTGCGACCGGGCCCATGATTGACCTATCGATTGCTCAGAAATTTTGTCGTTGATTCGGTTGTTGAAGGGCAGGCTCGAATCGGAACAAATTCTCCGGCTTGTTATGAAATGGCCGAACCACTAAAATGTAAGCCGGTGACGAGTCAGTGCAATAATACGGTGACGCCTGCCACTCATGAGGGCGTCTGCTACCTGTTTAACTCGGGATGTCTTCCGAAGGGTTGGGAGTATAGCGAGACTTGCCCGAGCCAGTTTGTAGGGACGTGTCGGTGACGGTAAACCGTCTGGTGACTGCTGACTGCTCACCGCTGACTGCTCACCTTGCCCTTCCCATGCAGGTGCATAGTTTCCTCGCCAAGAAAGGATGTGGCTGCTGGATCAAGGGTTCGGCGGCCGATCACAAATCAGGAGCTTCATCCGTTGGGGACGTGTCACGAGAGAAATCGCGAGGACACGAAGGGAACGCGATGAGGAAGCCACATTGGAGGGTGCATAATGCGTTTTGAAAAATTCACGATTAAATCGAGAGAAGCTCTGGCAGACGCTCAGGAGATCGCCGAAAAAGCGAGCAATCCCGAGGTCACTCCGATCCATTTGTTGAGCGCGTTAATTGAACAGGAAGAAGGCATTGTTTTGCCGATCATCCATAAGCTCGACATCAACGCCGAGACCTTGAAACGTGGCATCGCAGAAATCATCGGTAAATTGCCGAAGGTTCAGGGCGCCAACGTTTATATGAGTAATGATTTCCGTGAGGTGCTTACCAAAGCGCAGACGGAAGCGGATAATTTGAAGGACGAGTACGTTTCCACGGAACACGTACTTCTGGCGCTTATC
>JBFFMO010000846.1:0-2690 GCA_041554035.1 Allomicrovenator sp.
AAAGCCAAATTCTGTCGCGATCAAGATTGAGGTCGCCGAAGCCAAAACGCTCGCAAAGCCGTTGACGCCCCAGGCGACAGGGAGCAACGAGCTTCGATGCCCGTGCAGCATTCGCATCCCAATCGGAAACGGCATGCCCAGCACAAAGCCGATGGGCACCACGAATATAAGCGAACCCCAGACGGCGCCCCAGGTGCCCGAAGCCAACGCTATCGGGACGACGGCGTGAGACGCCTGTCCCAGCACTAAAAGCGTCACACCGGCTCCCAGAACCACTCTGCGGGCCCATTCAGTCGGCAGACGCTGGGACACGGCCGAGCCCAGACCCGAACAAATCAACAACCCGGCCACCACCACACCAAAAGTGACAGTGGGAGACCCCAAAAATACGCCAAGCCGATGCACCAAACCGAGTTCGGCGTACATGTAACCAAATCCGAGCGCGGCAAAATACACGGCGACATGGGATAACGAACGGAGGTCTCCGCTCCAGATTTCGCGCCGAATCCAAAGGGGAATCGCAATCGCGACCCCCGAAAAAAGCACCACCACCACCAACAACACCAGCAGCGAGACCTCCCCAACAGGCGCGTCTTCGAGCGCCAACCGGCCTTCGGAACCCGCAGAAAAGACGCGGGAAAAATCGTCCTGACTCAAATCAAACCAGGAGCCCCGGAACTGAAAGAAAGGGCGGTCGTCGGTCGCAAGCGGAAAGGTCCCCACTTGAAACACCTTAGCCAATAACGGGTCGGCAACGCCATCACCCCACAGGATTTCTCCGCCATGGGCCTCGACTTTGGCACCGATATTCAAGAGCACCTTGGGGTCGCGCGCAATCAAAACGCCGGCCGTGAACTCCGTTCCAGCGGGGGCCGACGAACGAAGCCGCACCGCAACCATGCGCTCTTCGGGCGAAAGCCCTTTATTGCGCAAGGCCTGAGCCGCATTGGCGATGACGCGTGGAATTTGAGACTCAGGACGGGTCATAAAAACCACGCCACGTTCAGACAGGCGCTCCAGATATAACGCGAACGCCTCCACGGTCAGCGTGTAGGACTCCGCAAGGTTCATCGCCCCGCTGGCCGAGGCTGAATTCGAAATCGTGTGTGCGCTCACGATCACGTCCCAGGTCTGCTTTTGTTGCCCCAAATACGCACGGGCTTCAGCAGTCACCAATTCGACGCGCGGGTCGGCAAAAACGTGTCCAGACCACTCCGCCTGCGATTCAACGACCAGGCGAGTGATGGCAGGGTTCAATTCGATCGCCGTGACTTTCGGGGCACCGTGAGTGAGCGCACAAGCAACCTCCCAACCTCCCCCGGAGCCCAACACGACGACGCTGGGCGCCTCCATCAGCGAAAAACCAAGGCAGGTAAAATCACGAATCGGTTGATACGAAGAAATCGGACGGCTGATTCGCGGAAGTCGTGTGACGGCCACGCCGGCATCGATCAAGATGGCGCGTTCCATGGGATGGGTCGAAACCACGTCCACACGCGACAAGGAGTTCCAGCGCGTCTCAAGATTACGAGCCGGATCCTGCAAAAGCTGCGCTATCTCCTCGCCCTCATAAAGTTTATCGCGGGTGATTCGAACGCCCAAAACATGGGGCAGCACAAACATCGCGACCACCGCGACGCCGAGGACCAAGAGGCTTCGGCTTTTCCGGTCGATAAATAACGCCCCAAGGGCCGCAAAGACGCCGGCCCCGAGCAATGCTCCTTCGCCTCCGACGTACGAAAAGAGCACCAGCGTCGCAAGGGCCGCAAGACCGGCCCCCATGAGATCTGCGGCGTAAAGACGGCCTGCCTGCGCAGCTCCGTTGACCAGCAACATGCCCACAAATAGCCCGTTCAACAAAAAGGGAACCATCATCGCGATGACGAAGATCGCCCCCCAGACAAGCTGAATGGGTTCGGTCCCGATTCGAAACGGATCGAATGGCACCGTTGCGAGCGTCAGATACCCACCAAGGACCGAAGCCGCCAACAAATGGGCGACATTGGACGCCCGGACCTCAAATCTTTCGTTTCTGGTCAGCGCCGGGCGCAATACAAGCAGCACCCCGGAAAGCCCGAATCCGAGCACCGCCAGCGAAACCACCAGAAATGCAAAATGGTACCAAAGCACGACCGAGAGCAGGCGCACCAATGCGACCTGATACGCGACTCCAGCCATCGCAACACACGCGATCGCGGCGATTCGTGGGTAGGCCATGCGGCTTGAATCGAGGTCACTTTTTTGAATAACGGACAAATTAAGTCGTCTCTGTATGGCACTTAGACAATCTCACACGATCTTGACCAGCGATCCACGTCGGTCTAAACCATGTTCTGGATTCAACAGACCTCAGGGGACAGCCTATGAAAAACCGATACCTATCCTTATCTCTGGCCGCCATGATCGCCGGCGGTTGCGGGAGCACCGCCGACGACACGAACAATAATACCGGCACCAACAACAACACAAATAATACCTCGCCCGATTGCCTCGACACCGATTTCCAAGGCGCGTTTGACGGTAATATCACCGGCGATATCACGTTTTGTGGAACGGTCTTCATCGAAGAAAGTGTCTACAATTCGGATACCGCGACCGTCACAGTCCGCCCCGGAACCGTCTTCAAAATCAGCGTCGACAAGACGTTTGAGTTGGGTTGGGCAGGAAAAGACGCCACCCTCAACGCGGTG
>JBFFMO010000847.1:0-2689 GCA_041554035.1 Allomicrovenator sp.
AGACCAGGAACGGATCTTGGCCGTCAGTCTTCGCAGATACGGCTTCGAGGAATTGCTTAAGAAGGCCCAATACTCATCGTTCCAACCCGAGATTCACGAGTCTCACGAACACTGGAAAAAGAGCCTAAATGGTGATGTGAGGCTGCAATGGGACCCAGACCATGATCCCCATGGAATGACGCTGGCGCGACGTGCCATTCAACTGGGAATACGAGGGGAAACGCTTCGTGAAATGAACGAAAATTGGATCGTCGAAATCCAAGACATCACAAAAATAGTCGAGTTAAATCGTGAACGAGTCCAAGATCCCGACGCACTTCAAGTGCCCTTTGAACGCGTGTTCGGCACGGTGTGAAGATTTGGTTAATGCGGGTTCTGAATCTAGAGGGCTGCGCCCAAGAAATCAGCTGCCGCCGCGTGTGCATCCAGAGATTCCTCTGAAGCCCCCGAATCAATCAAGGCGTCATGCACGTCGCTCACTGCTTCATCCGAAACCAACCCTTCTTCCTGAAGGTCGAGCATCAAAGGCCAGGCGCCTTCGTGATAGCGAGTCACGCCCGGAATCGTCCATTCGGCAACGGGCAGCTCGGGATTTGTGACGGTCGTTTTGTTGATATAAATCGCCACAGGAGCGGCGTCAGGCCCAACGTCAACAAGTTGCGCAAACGCATCGACCTGAGTGATCCAGGCTGGAGCGACTCCAATATCGACCAACTCATCATGCAACGAGATATCGTTCAGATCGCCACTCAACAGTCGATAATAGAGGTTATAGGCCACGACATCGGCTTCCGAGTCATCTCCCATCAATATCTCAGGTGTATTGGCGGGCAATTGCAGACGAAGTTTAAGCAACCAGGTGAGCTTGTATCCGATCTGCTCTTTCAGGCCCGGCACAATGGCACTCAATGATAATTCCCTGACGTTGGTTGAGACGATGTCTTTAAATGGCTTCAGAACGACACCGTCCTGCTCCATGCCGTCCAGAACCATTTTACTTTCGATGGTGCGTTTAAAGAATTTCGGCGAGCCGCTCAAAAAAGTGACCGGGATCGAATCCTGTCCGCGCAAATTTGTGTAGACGGCCGGCATGGCGGGCAAAGCCTCACGCGTCACGGCGGAGGTGATTACCAGGTCGAACATCGCAGTCGCAGTCTGAAAATCCGTGTTGATGTAGGTCAAGTCGACGTCGGACCGGACAACCGGAACGTTTCGGTCGTTTTCAAGCAACACGACCTTGGCACTCCCGGCAGCCTCATCTTCGTACCAGACTTGGTATTCGTAACGACCAGCGGCGAGTCCCAGAGCGCTGATATCCACGACCGCATCAAAATAACCCTCTTTGTCCGTTTGCAGATCCGCGACTTTGACTCGCTCGCCGTCGACGACCAGATAGACTTCAATGTCTGCGTTTTTGGTCTCGTCTTGGGACAATTGCGAGAACGGCGTGACCTCGAGGTCGCCGATATCATCTTTGTCGTCTTCCACGAGCCGACCGCGGACAGGAAGGATGTCTACGCTTGCCGTCCCATTATAGAGGTCTGCAAATTGTACGTCGTCAAAACCAAAGAAATCCCCTTTGCCCTCGTTATTGGTCGACGTGGCCGTGGCTTCTGGTGCCGGTTCATCAGTGCAACCAAACACGGCGACAAACATCAAAGGAACCAAATATTTTGAGGCTGACCACGACATTTTCATCCTTCCATTCAGGGTGTGCGCATCCTACGTACACCCAACAAAAAATCAAGGACAGTTGGTCGAACGACCGAGAACCCAAATCTCTCCATCACTTGCCAGCGAGCCGGCCTTCAACAACGTCGTAGACCGCCTCGCGTCCACCGGTCTTCTTGGTCCTCAATTCTTGCCAGATCGAGCCCACAACGTGCTCCGCAATCGGACGATCGACCGCCGCTTGGAATTTATCCAAGGCATCTTGGGCGGAATCGGCCTCAAGTTGAACAAAAACGAGATGCCCACTTTCTGCAGCACTCAAAGCCGTGCCCCAAAGCGTCGACCTGTGGCGTTGGGCAAACGTGGATGAAATGAAGAGCACGTCCAGGTCAGATGCAAATATCGCCGAGAATGCCTCCCGATAAGCGCGCTCGTCATCCAAGTTGACTTCGACCTGATTGACTCCGCTCAGGTAGGAGCCAACCTCTTGCTCGATCGTGAAAATCACCTTGTCGCCCGCCGCGGCGAGCGCATTTAAGCAAACGTAGGCGGTCGTGGTTTTTCCGGAGCCCGAACGTCCTGAAATCAACACCAGGCCATGGGGTTTCGCGGTCCATTCTTTTAACGTCGCGGCGTCGGCCGGGCCGGCAATTCGTTCGAAGTCGATCGGAACTCGGCTTTCTTTGATCAATCGAAGTGTAATGCGTGGTCCTCCCAGAGTCTCAAGGCGCTGAATCTTCACGTGCACACGCTCCGCGTCTTCGTCTTTGCCACGCGACATGAAGATTCGGCGATTATCCGAATCTCCAAGTCTCGAACTCGAAGCGCTCCAGACGTCGTCCAAGGCATCGAACGCGTCGTGTGGAAGGTGAATCAGGGGTTCAAGGCCGTTCTCGGTTCGATACACGACATCATGGCCATCCTTGGAAGGGGTCAAATGAATCACCCGCGCCCCCCGATTCATGGCGTCCCAAATCAAATTTTCGGCGATCGCGGTCGGTGTGCTCGAATTCTCGAC
>JBFFMO010000848.1:0-2686 GCA_041554035.1 Allomicrovenator sp.
TAAACGGTGAGGAGTGTTTTAGTGAACCCATTGAAGACCCCAACTCATGCGCTGTTGTCACTATTGAGTTCGCAAACGAAGACGGACTTAGAGTCGAGCTGATGCGCTCAAGTGATTGGTTGGAAAAAAATAAGGTCGAAGTCGGTGGAATGGTCCGCCTTGCTCTTGTAGAGCTTGACGTCGACGGGGATGGCCATGTGGTCGCGATGTCCTCATGCACTGTGATTGCCGCGGGCCCCGGATGTGTTGTGACGGGCACGTTTGAGCGAACCCATGACGACGTTTTGGAGTTGAGTTTTGTCGACTCGACTCTTGTCTTGCAACTAACATCAAGCCACCCACTTTGGTCTGAAGACCGCAATGATTGGGTCCGCGCCGATCAATTACGTGTCGGCGAGTATTTGCGGTCCGAGTCAGGTCCGTTGGAAATCTCCTCCATTCAACGACTTGATGGGATACGTCAGGTGTTCAACCTTGAGGTTGCGGGCAACCACACGTATTTGGTGGGCGCTGATGCAGTTCTAAGTCATAATGTCTGTGGAGCATTTAGACGATTTATTGATGGCGTTCATGTGGTTGATAATCGTAGTGGCAAGATCTTAGAAGGCACTGTCGACTTAAAACCTACGATCGATAGAATACGTGCAGGTGGGAGCTTTCCATATCGCAATGACGGTAGTGTTTTCCGTAATGATAATAGTGATTTACCTTTCAAAATGCGCGGCTACTACCGGGAGTTCGTTCACCCAACTCCTGGTTTGACCGGGCCGGGACCGCAGCGAATTATCTAAGGTCAAGGCGGAGAATTATATTTTACCCCCGATCACTATCAAAAATTTATCCCGTTAAATTAGCTCGAGAGTATTTATGAATAATCAAGTTGAGTTTTGCTACGAAACTCCAGATGTCGAAGATGCCCTAATGGTTGTGCTTTCGTCTGATGTCGATTCTGAACAACACCTTCTGCGCAATCTATCCGAATCGCTAAATTTTCCGGAATATTTCGGAAATAATTGGTCCGCCCTATTGGATTGTCTTTCTGATCTTGATTGGGTGGAAGAATCGACTGTCGTGCTAATTCACAATACTATTCCCAGAATTCACGAGTCGATTTTGAGACCATATCTGTCTACTCTAGAAGGGGCGTTGGAGCGATGGCGAGATGACGGTCGACCGAATCAACTCATCATTGTTTTTCCACCGGATGCATTGGAAATTTTTCGATATATGCGCAGTTCATATTGGACAGGGTGGTCCGGCACATCGTCATAATTATTAACATGTACCCCTGCGAAGTGCCGGCAGTTGGTGGCGCTAAACGGAAATGTCAGTCTAACACTCACTAACCGAACCACCCCATCAAATGACGACACCAGGCGGAACACAGCACTCGTACGTGTTTGACCTCGACCCCCGTTTGACCTCCACCACGATGGGTGACGGCCGTGGCTGGACACTCGCCTACGACTCCAGCAATCGACTCGACCAAATCAATGTCGGTGTTGATACATACGACTTCAATTACGGCGAAGACGCCCATTTGGCCGAGATTCTAGGCGGCGAAGCCAATATCGCGTTTGTCTGGGATGGCCCGTTGCCCATCAGCCAAACAACCAGCGGCGCGGTCAACGGCAGCGTCGATTGGACGTGGGAGGACGGCACTCTGAGCCTTGGCTCGATGTCGATCAACGGCGAGGTCATCGACTACACCTACGACAAAGACGGCTTGCCGCTGCAAATCGGTGCCGAGTCGCTCGCCTACTTGGCCAACACGTATTTTCTAAGGCAGCGAAAGGTCGGAACGGCGCAAGTCAACTACACCTACAGCGAATTTGGAGAACTCAGCGTACTACGTGCACGCACCGGCGCGGATTTATTACGTGTGCAACACACCCACGATGATTTGGGCCGCATCACACAAGCTCAAGAGGCGCTTCAGAACACGACTACCAGGTACGATTACGCTTACGACCTGCTTGGCCAAATCGTCGAAGTCCGCGTGAATGGTGTGGTGAGCGCCACGTACTCGTACGATGCGAACTCCAACCGAACCGGGGTGGTTTCGGCCGCAGAAACAGTGACCTCGGCCCAGATTACGCTCGACACCAACGACCAGCTGACGCGCTACGGCGGAAAAGTGGAAAGGCTTCGCTCAGGCAATGGGATATCTGAGTGAACCAGATTAGCCAGAGAGCTGCTGGCCAAAGGAGCTTAAGCGGCGTATCGTTTGCTGAACCTGCTGATAATCTGTTGGTTTTGGGCACGTAGACTTCTTTTCGAATCTTTGGGGCGGCAGCAAAATGGATCGATTAAGCGCTCAATTTCACGACTTCCTTAAATCAGTAGAAAACAAACCGATTCAGCAAATCACGAGAGTCCTCTATGAATACAGAGGTGAGGTCGGTGATGAGGGACCATTCGAGTTTACGTTCGAGGATCAAGTTTGGACCCTAGACAGTGAGTCCGATGGCGAAACACTGCGGCTGAAGAATGAAAGGTGGGTTGATCCATTTGCTGGCAAACTGTCCCCAGAAAACGAGCAGTATGTGGCGGAGTGTGGAAAGTGGTCTCGTATGGATGTGTCCGACGTCGACCCATTCAGGTCTTGGATTGGCAAGCCAATCGTGAGGGCGGAGCTCTTGTCCAATGAGTTTGGCACCTTGGCTGGCGTCGTTTTCTCGATCGA
>JBFFMO010000849.1:0-2685 GCA_041554035.1 Allomicrovenator sp.
GCACGGAGCCTTTGAGGAACCATTCGTTGTCGCCTTCGTTGTCGAGCAGGACCTGCGTGACCGACCAAACGCCCTCCGACTCACGCGTGATATTGATGAGGTTTTTCGACCGTGCGTCATGGTTCCATTCGATGCGTTCATATTCCGCATAAAACGGCTCAAGCTCGCGTTCCAGACCCATCGGTGTCCACAGCTTCTCGTTGGTCTGACGCAGCAATCCAGCCGCTTCCTCCAGATTATCCGTGGCGAGTGCCCCGACGATGCCACGGAGTTCCGCACGGATTCGGGCGGCGAAGGCCGTCTTGTCGGCGTCCAAGGCCTCGACGACTTCTTCCTGGATCAACTCCAATGGAATGCCATCGCGCATCATCTCCCATTCTTGCACCAGCGAGTTGTCCGCACGCGAAATCACGTCGCGCAGATAGGCAATCAGGTTATGGACTTCCTCGGTCTTAAACTGTTCGGGGACGTTTTGTCGCAGTGCTTTGTAGGTCTGAGAAATCTGACGCAACAACACGCCTTCTGAGCGTTCAAGCCCGTATTGGTTCACGTATTCATTAAACGTCGAATATCGCTCGTACATGTCGCGAGCGACCGATTTGGGCTGAACTTTGAAATTCGAAACCCACGGGTGTTTGTGCGCAAAAGCATGAAACGACGAATAAATGATGTCCGCATCGGGCTGCGGGTAATCAACTTTGTCGAGTTTCTCTTTGATTTCCTCATATTCCGCGCCCTGCATCTTGAGCTCAGCGTAGGCCGCGTCCCGCGCCTTATCCCGCTGGCGCATCAAGACCACGCGAGGGTCCTCCAGAATCGCTTCCACAAAGCTCAAAAGTGTCAACGCGTAGGTCGGACTCTCCGGATTAAGCTCCCCGGCAATATGAACAAGGAAAAGCGAGAGCGCGTGGTGGATCGAAAAGTCTTGCTGCAGGTCTTCATGCAGTCGCACCACCTGACCACGGCCTTCAGCTTTTGGAACGACTTCCAAAATCTCAGCCTGTTTTAACGACTGAAAAAGCATGCGTGCTTTGCGACGCAATTTTGCCTTTTTACCGCTGGTTCCGTGGCTCAGAGCAATCAAGTCGATCAGGCTGCGATACCCTTTGGGGCCAAGCTCTCCCGGCCGTTGAAGCAGATTCAGCAACATCCCATGGGTCACAGTGAATCGGGAAGAAAGCTCTTCAGATTCGCTGTGGGTCAAACGCTCAAATACTTCTTCGTCCCAATGCACAAACCCCTTTTCCGGAGGTTTGGCTTTGCGCATTTTTTTGCCCTTTTTCGGGTCCATCGCGATTTTATGATCAATTTTAATATTTTCGATCACGTATTCAGGCGCCTGCGCGATGACAAGGCCTTGATTATCGTAACCTTTACGTCCGGCTCGGCCGGCAATCTGTTTAAAATCCCGGACTTTCAGAAGTCGGACTTTATCGCCATCGTATTTGCAGAGTTTTGAGAACAACACCGTGCGAAGCGGCATGTTGATGCCCACGCCAAGGGTGTCCGTGCCCACGATCACTTTGATCAGACCCAGTTGCGCCAACCGCTCGACCAGAAGCCGGTATTTGGGCAGCATGCCGCCATGATGCAGGGCAATGGCGTGGGCCAGATATTTCCGAACCGTATCGCCATAAGGCGTGTCGAATTTTTGGCCGTAGAGCTCTTCTTTAATGCGTTCTTTTTCTTCTTTGGTCGCAAAATTAATGCTTGTCAGGCTTTGCGCGAGCTCTGCGCATTCACGCTGCGTGAAATTCACGACGTACACCGGCGAAAGGTTCTTTTCGACGGTTTCTTGAATCTGTTCCAGCAACGGAATCGTGCTGTATTTGAACTCAAGCGGGACAGGGCGATGCGTTGATTTTACCAACGCCACATGACGTTTGGTCACGTGGAAAAGCTGGTCGGAAATTTTGGTCGTGTCGCCCAGCGTCGCAGACATCAGCAAGAACGCCGTCTGAGGCAATAAGAGCAAAGGGAGCTGCCAGGCGATTCCTCGTTCGCGGTCCCCGTAATAATGGAATTCATCCATAATCACGTGCTGGACGTCGGCTGTCTCGCTTTCCATCAGGGCGATGGACGCCAAAATTTCTGCGGTGCAGCAGATGATCGATGCGCCCGGATTGATCGAAGCATCGCCGGTCGACATGCCGACGTTTTCGGCCCCAAATACCCGACACAAATCGAAGAACTTTTCGTTCACCAACGCCTTGATGGGCGAAGTGTAATACGACTTTCCGCCAGTCGCGAAGGAGTAGAAATGCATGGCGAGTGCGACCATGGATTTACCCGAACCCGTCGGGGTGTTCAGAATCACATGGTTGTCGTCGAAGATCTCTAGAATCGCCTCTTCCTGCGCTTCATAGAGTTCAAAACCGTTTTCGGCGGTCCATTCAACAAAAATATCAAAGAGCACTTCGACATCGGCGCCGCCCTCAGGCAGGCGGTCGGTCAACGAAAGTGGCTCGGCTTGTTCATCCATTCTTCATCCCTGGCTAAGCGCCGAGCGTATCAGAGTCGCGGGCAAGTGTCCGTCTTGGTTCTGATGCGTAGAATCGTTATTCGAGATCCGCGCATGCAGGACAGAAAAAGCGTGTCCAGCTGCCGTTTTCGAAGCGTGCAACGTCATCCAGACCGAATGACCAAAGCGCGCCTTCGACCGATGCCAATCGATGGGCATTCCGA
>JBFFMO010000850.1:0-2685 GCA_041554035.1 Allomicrovenator sp.
ATCGCCGACGACGACCGGCGAGGACCACTGACGAAAAAAACATGGACCACTCGGGGCACTCCATTGAACTTCGCCCGACGTGATCGACGCGGCCACCAGACGATCCGAATAGGCGTCCGCCCAAAAAGCCAGATCACCCGACACCGCGACAGAGGCTCGAATATTGGCCCAACCTCCCATAAGTCCTTTGGGATTCGACGCGTACCAAGTCTCGGTTCCGCTTTCTTGGGACAAGGCCATAAGGGCCGGATTTGGATAGGTTGTGTCGCGAATAAAACCCAGCAAAACGGAACCTCCTACCAACGTGGGAGCCCCATATATGCCGCGCCCTTGCGAGCCATACTGCCATCGCACCTTTCCTGCCGTATCAAGCGCAACCACAAACCCAGCTTCCGACGCCGCAAAGATCAGCTCACCATTTGACGAAAACCCGCCACGAATCGCTGAGTCCATTTGATAGTTCCAGCGCTCTTTTCCGGTGTCGAGATCAAGCAGATGGATGCCGCCCTTCGAATCGCCGATCAATACAGCGGCTCCCAAAATTAACGGGTTCGTGTAGGCCTTTCCTTCGACCTGAAATTTCCAGATTTGGGCGCCATTCTTGGAATCAATGCCGTAAACCGAACCGTCATCCACCGTCGCCACAACGCGACACCTTGAAAACGCCACTCCGTTGGCGTCGATTTTGGTGGGGAAAAACCAACTCTGTTTACCGCTCAAAAGGTCGATCGCGTACACGCCGTCTTTTTTGTCGGCCTTATTCCACTCCGTTCCGCTCGAACCCACAAAAACATGCTGGCCCGCGATGATCGGGTTGTTCAGCCACGATTGAACGCCGACATAGGCCGTCCAAAGATGTTCGGGACGACGACGCAAATCACCCGTTCGGCTCCCTCGTCGTGTGGCGTCTTTTTGAAACATCGGCCAGTCGTCTTGTTCGTCGCAATTCACCGAACTTCTGGCAATCAGTGGCTTGGGCTGGATCTCATTATGAGAACAACCGAGCCCAAAAGCGTGAACAAGAACCAATCCGAAGAGCAGCATGAACAGACGCCGAGTCGGAGTCTCTAAGGGCCTGAAAAAAGAATTTCGCAACATTTTTCCGTTTTGTCCGAAAACAAGGATGTAAGCCAATGTAGGCAAATTCACTACGGGGTAAAAAATGAGCGTTGAATACACCAAACATCAAGTCACGAAGACCATCTGGTATTGCACACTCGTTCGCCGATGGGTTCCCGGACGTGGCCGACGTTTGGAGCTGCTTGTCGTGACGCCCGAAGGCGTGGAATGCAAACCACTTCCGGCCGACGTCGACGACGCACATAATGCCGTGGGGAAGGCCATTCGAGAAGCCTATAATCAGCTCGATCTCGTTCGCCGGCCTATTGAAATCCGTTCCAACGACGCAGCCCTCGCCCGCGATCTCACCCTTCACCTTCGCGGTGTGGATTGCATCGCAAGACATCAAAAATATTGGGTGAAATTAGAGATGGCCCGTCGCTTGGTCGACGTGATGAGCGGTCCCTGCCGTTCTCGTTTCGACTGTGAAATCGCCGAAGAACGGCGACACCAGATCGCCAAAAACGAACCTGAATACCTGGTGGCAGGCTAGAGGTCGACCGCCTTTTGCGGCGGTTCCGGAAGGTGGGGATTATCATCCAGATCGTAGATGTCGGCCAAGAAGTTTGCCCGGCCGTTATCGTCGACACGAACGGTGTAATACTCAACAAAAACAGGGACCTGACGGGTCAGGAATATCGGCAGATATTCGCCTGATTTCTTGATCGCGTCGGTGTCCACCACGTCTTTCTGACCATCTCGATCCAATAACCAAGTGGCGAACTCAATCGGATCTTCGAGCCGCATGCAGCCGTGAGAGTAGGCTCGAATATCGTTTTTGAAGAGGGCCCGAGCGTTGGTGTCATGCAAATAGACATCGTGCAGATTCGGGAAAATGATTTTGACGTAACCCAAGGCGTTATGCGCCCCGGGAGTCATTCGGACATATTCCCAAGACTTTCCTGCGTACATCACTTCGTAGTTATTTTCGGCGTACCAACTCGGAATATTTTCGGGAATCGTCGTGCTCACATCGACTTCACCGGTCTCGACATTGAAATAGGGCATTTCCGCGAGTCGTTCCGGCGACAATGTGGTTTGCCCGACATCCTCAGCAGGAGCGTCGATCGGTGGTTGTTCGGCGAGCGGTTGAGGAACGACCAGAGGCGGCGTGACCAGAGGCGGCGTGTCAGCAGGCGGCGCCGCCAGGAACGACGGGGGTTTCACCGCAGCCTTGGCGCGCATTTTTGCGTACTTCGCCTCAAGTGATTTCTTCACATCAGGAAGGATTTCATTTTTCCGCACTCGCGGAGTCACATTCCAGAACGGGTTAAAGATCATGCGATCGATATAAGCCGAAATTGGGATGGGCGTTCGATTCGCTTTGGCGCACTCCTCGGTTTCTGGGTCACACACGTTGTCGTTATTTCCCACCACCACACGATGACGAATCTCACGTTTTCCATCTCGCCAACCCTCGGCATGAAAGTCGGCAACGTTGATGAAAACAAAAGCTTTATCGTCTTCCGGACGCATGTTGGTGTCCCGCCAACGCTGGATATTGATGCGTATCTGCTCCAATCGCCTTTCAGCCGGAACATTGAGCGACTTCCAAAACACGGTATG
>JBFFMO010000851.1:0-2678 GCA_041554035.1 Allomicrovenator sp.
TAGAAAATTCGATGTGCGCGTAGACCCATGCAAACCCAGTTCTTCGGCATCATGGAAAATCACGTATACCGAGTGTTTTTGGGTCGGCCGAGCTGCCAATCGCGACGCGACCTCCAGCAACACGGCCACGCCCGAGGCGTTGTCATCGGCCCCGACATATCCAGGAGGCCCTTCGAAGGCGCCGATATTCAATCCATCGTAATGCGCCATCAACAAAAGCGGTGGCCCAGACGTGTTGGGGACTTTTGCAATCAACGACGTCGCGTCGGTGACCTCGCGTTCGACGTTGACCTCGATCTCGAAGTTCACGGGCAGGATCCCGGAAACGGGAGCGCGCGTGGTCGACAACGTGGCCTGAGCTGCTGCGAAGTCCACAGACGGAATCGCACGGGTCATCACGCGGTGAGGAACCCTCAACACGATGATGCCATCCAGACTTCTTTCGGGTTGGAAGGGGAAAACCTCGTCCGGCCGTTGTCCGGTGCCCTCACCGTGGCCCAAGGGGTCGTTGACCAAGACCAACGCTCGCGCGCCCTTGGCCAGCGCCACCGCGGCTTTGGACTGCATGGCGGCCAGATGAGAGTCGTTGGGTTGGAGCGGTTCCAGAAAGTCGGGCACGCCCGTTAGCGCAACAACGATGCGGCCGCGGACGTCGATGTCCGCATATTCATCCAGGCCAAGGCGCGGCGAGGAAATCCCATATCCCACAAAAACCGGGGTCCCTTCCGCTTTTCCTGAATCGCTAAAATTTGCGGCCTGGAACTCAATACCAGGCGCCAATGTCGTTTCGCCCACCACAAGGCCTGAGTCGACCTCAGCACGCCAAGGGACGGAGACGCGCACCTGATAACCGTCTTCTCCGGCGGGCTCCATTTTTAGTTTTTTGAGTGTTGATTCGAGCCATTTCCCGGCCAGAGGAGCGCCCACGCCTGTGGCTCGGCCGGCAAAATCGACATCCGTGAGCTCGTTGACCCATCGAACCAATCGCGTCGCAGGGGCCGCTGTGGCACTTGCGGATACCAGCAGAATCAGGAAAACAAGACGATGCCTCATCGGCGCCTTGGTCCAAGTCCGGTCGCGTATCGAACACGATCCATGACTTCTTCGACGATCGGTCGAACCCGGAGCGCGCCGGCCTCGAGGACCCCTTCCAGGTAATCCTCGTCCGCATGAATCGCCTCGTATTTTTCGCGGTACGGCCCAAAATAGTCGTTCATTTTTTCGTAGAGTGCCTGTTTTGCGTGCCCGTAACCGTAATTTCCACCGCGGTAATTGGCTTCCATCTCGGCGAGTTCGTCGGGGGTGGCAAAAAGCTTATAGAGCGCGAAAGTATTATCGTTTGTGGGGTCTTTCGGGTCTTCCAGACTCGTAGAATCGCTGACCACACTCATGATTTGTTTGCGCAATATTTTGGGTTTCGACAACGGTTCGATGATGTTGTTGTAGGATTTTGACATCTTTCGACCGTCGGTTCCAGGGACAACAGCGACCTCGTCGCGGACCAGAGCCTCCGGCAGTTTTACAAGATTTTCGCCGAAAGCCAGATTCAATTTCACGGCGATATCGCGGGTCATCTCGAGGTGCTGAATCTGGTCTCGACCGATCGGAACCACGTCCGAATCGTAGATCAGGATGTCGGCTGCCATGAGCACTGGGTACGAAAACACGCCGTGATTGATCTCTTTTTCTTTGCCCTGATCCTTGGCGGCTTTGTAACCATGGGCGCGCTCAAGCAAGCCCATATGGGTGACACAGCTCAAGATCCACGAGAGCTCGGTGACTTCGGGCACATCCGATTGCCGGAAAAACGCCGCACGTTCTGGATCGAGTCCAAATGCCAAGAAGTTCGCCGCGATCATATGCGTCGAGGCGCGCATGGCCGCTGGGTCTCGTTCTGACGTAAGTGCGTGGTATTCGGCGACAAAATAAAAGGAGTCGAAATCATCCTGCAAATCGATCGCAGGGCGAATCATCCCCAGATAATTACCCACATGTGGTGTGCCGGTAGATTTGATGCCTGAGAGACTGCGCTTTTTCATGACCGCTCCATCGTCGAATTCCCCCATCAAATACCATCATGCGAAGTTTTGGGCACGTCGCTTTGCTGTGCGGGCTGAGGAGTCGAACATCAGCCCCGGCTGGGACCAAATCCCAGTGCGGGCAGAATGCCCACGTACCAATCACTACTTTCGGCGTCGAAAACCAGCGACGGCAAGGAGGCCCAAAAGACCAAGACCGCCCAACCCTGTTGAACAACCGTTCGAGGTCGAAACCGAGGTCGAGCTGGATGAGGTGATCTCGTTGCCGGGATTGGTCGTGGGTGTGGGGATCGCGGTGTTGGTCCCGTTTTGAATCACGCCAGGACCATTATTGGTCGTCCCGGGGTTATTATTGGTCGTGCCCGGATTATTATTCGTACCCGGATTATTATTTGTCGGAGCCGTGGCGGTCGAAATCAAACGCAGAGCATCTGCCGTCAAGTGCAGGTCACTTGCGGTCTCACCGGTATTATCGTTGACCGAAACCCAGTTGTCGCCGTCGGTTTCGAAGGTGAATTTCCCGAGTGAATGCCAGTCGGTTACGCCGCTTTGATCGACAATAAAGGTGTCTTCTCCGCCGGCATGTTTGACGACGTAACGAACCTTTTTCGAAATGTTATAACCAGCGACCACATTGAA
>JBFFMO010000852.1:0-2669 GCA_041554035.1 Allomicrovenator sp.
GATTCAGCTCAGACTTGCTCGCGGAGACTTTTGGAGCAGCCGGCCACACCTCGGTCTGCGTCAGGCATACCGACTCGTCGTGCCAACGCGCGAAGACGATATCGAAAGCCTGCACCCATTCTTCAATGGAGATAGGCATCACCACCGGCTGACCCACGTCGGACAACAAGACCGAACGTAGCTGGCCATCGATTCGCTTCTTGTCACGGCTGAGCGCCGCACGCAGTTGTTCGACGCTGGGACGCTCAAATTCATGAATATGGCGCATCGCCGGATACACATGTTTGTAGAGGCGTTCGAAACTGCGCTCAGAAAGCCCCGTGTGTTGGGTCGAAAGATAACCTGCGGCGGCCATTCCCCACGCCACAGCGGAGCCGTGGTCGAGCCCACAATGAAGTTCCAAGGCGTGGGCGAGCGTGTGGCCTAGATTCAAGACGGTGCGGATGCCGAGCTTCTCGTGGGGGTCCTGGGCGACAATCTTCAGTTTGACGTCGATGGCGAGGTCAACCACCCGCCAGAGGTCTTCTTTGATAAGGGGGTAGGGTGCCGAGCCAAGTCGTTCCACTCCGAACTCATCGAGTAGGTCCGCTCCTTTGGGACTGCCCAACCACAGCCCTTTGATGAGTTCAACCAGACCCTGGCGTCGTTGTGCAATGGGGAGGGTCTCAAGCAGCTCCTCGCAGAGGATCACGCGTGACGCGGGGTAAAAGGTCCCCAGTTGATTCTTGTTGGCGCCAGCGTTCACGGCGGTTTTTCCACCGTGAGCGGAATCGACCATCGCCACCAGCGTGGTTGGCACGTGCCAGAGATCGACTCCTCGCCATAAAATACTGGCCAAAAACCCAACCGCGTCGCCCAAAGACCCTCCGCCGACGCCCACGATGACCAGAGGTCTGGAGTCCCGTCGCTTCAAAACCTCTTCAGCCAGACGCTCGACGCTTGCCATGGATTTGAGGCCCTCGCCGGCCTCAACCTGGATGGCGTCGGGCAGAAGGCCCAGTATTTCGGCGGGGAGCGCAGCATCGGCGATGACAACGGCGTGTTCTGGCCACTCGATTTGCGTCAGCTTCGCCACACGAAGAGGCGAAAAATTCGCGGGTGAGGTGTTGAGTTGTGTCATCCGTGCCACACGTTGGGGTTAATCGACCGGGGTCAAAATGTAGATCTGTGATGTCTGATCCACAGATCTAGTTCAAGATGGTGTTGAACCTAATACACACCAAGCAGAAGGCCTGTCATTCACGAGCACACCGAATATCGGCGGAATTCTGCGCGCATTGGCGACATGCGCCTACATGTAGGAGAAGGTGCGAACATGGAAAAAGCCCGATCATTGCTTGTTATTAGTTCATTTCAAAACTTGGCACGCCCGTTGCTACATAGAAGTGTGTACATCGTCGCTACGAGGAGCAGCTGATGAAAACTCCAACGCAAAGAAAACTCACAACTCTTACCCTGACGGTCGCGGCTATGTTCGCCATGACCGGATGTGAAAAGGGCATCTTCTCACTCGAGATGGATGGAAGTGACAACGTCGAATACGTCAAGCCGACAACAGGCAAAGATGACGTGGTTGCAGGTCCAACGACTTGCATGCCCGACGACCGCTTCTTCCTTCGCGAAGTGTGGGCACCGGTGGTGTCGAAGAGCTGCTACGCATGTCACAACTCGCAGGGTTCGGCCAAAGAGACCAACTTGGTCCTCTTCAATGCTGGCTGGGGTAATTACCTTCAGTCCAACCTTGATGCGTTGACCGACCAAGCTCGCACGCAGAAAGACGGCGAGTCGGTGCTTTTGCTTAAGGCAACTGGCCGAATGGCACACGGTGGTGGACAGCTCATGGAAGTGGGCGACGAAAACTACCAGCGTTTGGACGCGTTCATTAACCGCGCAGAAAGCGACTCGAAATGTGAAGTCGCCGATGACGCCGAGTTCTTCCAGGATGTTCAGTTCCTCGACTTTGAACAAACCCTTCGGAAGGTAACACTCTCGTTGGCCGGCCGTATGCCGACCGACGCTGAGATGAACTCGTTGATGAACGAAGGCCTCGACCCTGTGTTGGACAGCGTCCTGACCGAAGAAGCATTCGCAAACCGCCTTGTTGAGTCGTTCAACGACACGCTGCTCACCGACCGATACGCATCGGGCGACATGGCGGTTCAGTTGCTCGACGAAGACGTCTACCCTAACCGTGAATGGTACGGGGACAACAACGACATGCGCGACGCAGCAAACCTCGCCATTGCTCGTGAGCCACTGGAGTTGCTCGCATTCGTCATCCGCAATGACCGTCCTTTCTCGGACATCCTCAACGCCGATTACACCGTCGTGAACCCGTTCTCGGCTCGCTCCTACGGCCTGGTGGACAACGATGGCAACTGCCTGGTTGATTCATGCGGCCTGAGCTTCGCCGACATGAACGACCAAAACGATTACCAAGAAGCACGCATCCCGGGCGCACCTCACGCAGGTATGATTTCGACGGCTGTGTTCTTGAATCGCTACCCAACGACAGCAACGAACCGCAATCGTCAGCGTTCGGGCGTCTTCTACAAGCTCTTCCTGGCAACAGATGTCCTCAAGCTTGCTGACCGCCCCCTCGATCCCTTGCAGTCGGACCTTTCGAACAACCCGACCTTGTTCGACCCACAATGTAATGTGTGTCACGA
>JBFFMO010000853.1:0-2667 GCA_041554035.1 Allomicrovenator sp.
ATTCTGGTGGCTCGTGCCGTTGAAAATGGTGCGAAGTTGGGATTGGTCCATGGAAACGGAGGGCTGGGTGGGCGACAAGGCGTCTGCGCAATTATCGCGTAGCGCATACCTGGGCTTGAATCCTCTACGACGAGCAGTATCTTCGTCTTGGCCTTCACGGCTTGGACGGAGAGGCAAAGATGCGAATCCTGATTATTGAAGACGAAGCCAAAATTTCTGGGTGTCTGGAACGCGGCCTTAGCGAAGAAGGGCATCGAGTCGACGTCGCTGGAAACCTTGCCCAGGCCCGCGCCGAGGCTTTGACTCAGTCCTATGACTTGATGCTTGTTGATCGCATGTTGCCTGATGGTGACGGCCTTGCGCTTGTCAAAGAAATGCGAAAAAATGGGGACGCAACACCGGCAATTTTCCTGACTGCGCGCGATCAGGTCGAGGATAAAGTCGAAGGCCTTTATGGCGGCGCCGACGACTATCTGGTCAAACCCTTTGAATTTGGAGAACTGCTCGCGCGGATCGCGGCTGTAACAAGGCGGACGCCAAGCGCTGGCACCATCGAGGTGGGGGATCTGACGATCGATATTCCCCGGCGGCGAGTCCATCGCGGAGAGGTCGAAATCCAGCTCACGGCGCAGGAATTCAGCCTTTTGCGCTACCTCGCCGAACATCCAGGTCGCGTGCTTTCGCGCACGCGAATCTTGGAAGCGGTCTGGGATATGTCCCACGACCCGCGAACTAACGTCGTGGATGTCTACATTTCTTACCTGCGCTCCAAGATCGACAAAGATTTCGAACGCAAGCTGCTGCACACGGTGCGCGGCGTCGGATACGTGCTTGAGGACCAACCCCGATGAGCCATTCCATCGCACGACAAGTGGCGGCTGCCGGGACAGCCATTTTGGCGGCCACCTTGCTGCTTGTGGGAATCGCGACTGCATTCGCTTTGCACGGTTCGCAACGCATCACGCTCGACGAAGCGCTTTTGATTGCGGCCCACGGAGGAGCGCATCCCGAGGTCGATGACGACGTTGAGGTCGAACACAGCCGGGCTCCAATTGACGTCTGGATTGTAGGACATGGCGAAAAACGGATTCCTGCGGCACTGATCAAGGCGGCTTTGCGTCAGAAAGGCCCGTTCTACGAAACGGTGGGAGACGAACGCATCGTGTTGCTGCCTTTCGAGGTCGGTGACGACCATGAACATGAACACGACGGACGCTTGAATTTGGCGGCCGCCGCCGCGCCAAAGGTAACTTATCGCCGGTCTGTGGGGCCTTTTGCGCTCGTCTATTCGCTTTTTGCTATTTTTGCCGCGCTTCTGGCGACCTTCGTTCAATTGGGCATGGTTCGACGTGCGTTCACCCCGATTGAGCGGGCCCGGGAGCAGGCGAGCCGGGTTGCGGGGTTTGGAGATGACCAACGACTCGATGTCGATTCTCCTGCAGAGATCCAGCCCCTTCTGGTCGCGATCAATGACCTGCTGGACCGGCTGGACCGCTCCTACCAAGTTCAAGCCCGTTTTTCGGCTGAGGCCGCCCACGAGCTGCGCACGCCGGTCACGTCGATGCTTGGCGAAATAGACGTCGCCCTTCGCAACACGCGCTCTCCAGAGGACTATCAGGCGCTGCTGACGTCGATACGAGAAGAGGTCTTGAGGCTTCGGCTCTTGGTGGATGGTCTTACAGCCCTCACGCGCGTGGATGCCGGGGACCTTGGCCGCACCCGAGAGCCCATGCGGGCCGGCGAAATCGCCGCCAATGCGCTTCGGGCGGAGTCCGCCACGATGAAGGCGGCGGGTAATACGGTTGATTTTGAGCTTGATGACGATCCCGAGATCGACGTTCACCGGTCTCTGGTCGAGGCCGCACTTGGGAATCTACTTCGAAATGCCGCTCGCCATGCTCCGGGCTCGCAAGTGAAGCTGCAAGTCCTGCAGAAAGGTGAGTACGTCGAATTCCTGGTCGACGACGCCGGGCCTGGCGTTGCGCCGGACGACCATGAAGTCCTCTTCGACCGCTTTGTGCGCACAAAAGAGGCCCGCGACGTTGATCGTCAGGGCCTTGGGCTTGGACTGTCCATCACCCGTGAAGTTGCGCGGCGACATGGGGGCGATTGCACCCTGGAAGAATCCCCGCTTGGTGGATTAAGAGCCCGACTTTCATTAAGAATCAGCTCATCCAAAACACCTCAATTACAAGTCTAAGCGAGATCTAAGCTTGTTCTAATCTGCCTCTAATCTTGGGTCTGTATCTTAGATATCGAACCAAGAGGAGGTTTACGATGAACAAACAAATTGCATTCGCTTACGGAATCGCCGGTCTCGCACTCGCTGGGGCCTTCATAACTTACATCACCGCGCCCGCCGAAGGTTTCGACACCGGTGCGATGCCTGAACAGGCCCAGGTGTCGACGCTGGAGCCGCCCATCGCGGCTACACCCGAGGAGGTCGTTGTCGCTCAGGCCGCCCCGCAGGAGGCCCTGCCCCCTGAGTACGTATACGTCGACGAACCCGCCGCCCCAAGACGGCATGGGGATGATGACGACAGAGGCGAAGAGCGTGAGCGCGACGACGATCGCGGACATGGCGAACGTCGCGACCACGATGACGACGATGACTAAACGAGAAACACAAAAGAGGCTCGTGGACCTCTCGATCATCACGGTGTCAGC
>JBFFMO010000854.1:0-2667 GCA_041554035.1 Allomicrovenator sp.
AAGCAGGTCGTCCGAATGAGCGAATGCGTCAGGATGGAAGCCGAGAGCCTGATACACCGCGGCTCTCATGAACTGAGTCGTCAGCCGAATCGAGGCAGGCTCGGGGGTTGAAACCAGAAGGGGGACGTCGCAAAGCGCAAAAAGTGTGACGGGAAACGCGTCCACGCTGGGTGGCAAGTCAATGAAGATCCAGTCGAAATCCAGCTGGTGGCATTGCTCCAACAAGATGTCGGCGGCGAGTCGTGGTCGCAGGTAAGGCTGATCTCGGCCCGAGGCGATCGACGCAAGCCAGACGTTTTTGTAGCCGGTATCCTGAATATAATCGGCAAGATGAGAGCCTTCGATTCCCAGCGGGGGAAGCGACTCACTAAATTCGAAGCGACTCTCATCGGCGTGAAGCAACGTGTTCAGGGTTGCGCACTCCCATGAGGCGTCGATGCATAAGATTCGTTGGCCGTGCCGTGCAAGTGACCGGGCAATTTCGGCGCAGAGCGTGCTGCGTCCTGCGCCGCCTTTCGCGCCTCCGAATGCGGCAACGCGCGGGCGACCTTCTTGATATGGAGCGCCGAGCTGATTCACGGAAAAACCTGAGGAGAGAACGAAGACTTGCCGTCAAACGGCGAACATGATCGACGCTTGTTCTTAACTTGGCAAGCGTCAGCCTGCGAGTTATGAAAGGTGAACGCAATCCAACGCGAAAACAAGCAGCTTGCGCCACCTCCCACCCTTAGGGTTCAGCAGTGCCGAAGTTGATATTCAACGATCCTGAGTCAGAGCAAGAAGTCACACTCATCATAGGTGACGCCGAGCCTGAAGTTACAGTCGGACGAAACCCCGGGAATACCCTGCGGGTCAACAATCCGTCGATCTCTCGACGCCATGCCAAATTTGTTTGGGAAGGCGGGGAGGTCACTCTGTACGATCTCGACTCTTCGAACGGTTCCTACGTGAACGGCAACCGCATCCGAAGCCAGGTGCTGCTTGACGGCGACCGGTTGAGGATCGGCGAGTTCCCGCTTCAGTTTATGGACGAAGTTGACGCGGCCACGGCCGAAGTCAGCCCGGACATCGTTGAGTCGGTGTTGAACCAGGCCGGTCATAAACAAACTCATCTGGGTGGCTTTGACGCGCGTCCTCCTGAGCCGCCAGCTTTCGAAGCCCCAAGCGATGCCTTCGCGGAACCCGCTTTTGGCCAGCCGGAGGCTTACGAGCCCGAGAGTTACGGCTTTTCGAATAACGGCGCCGCGTTTGACCCGATGCCCTTTGAGCCCGAAGGCGACGATGACGGGCTTCAGCTCGGTGGTCCACCACCTCCTTTCCCATCCCCTCCACAGCCGGATTGGATGGATGATGAACCTCTTGATCTGGAGCCTGATTACAGCGACGCCGCCGTTGCGCCGCCCAATCCGCCCCTCGTTCATGACGTGATTGATGAGATCGAATTCGAGCTGGACTCGGATGGATCGGTGGCCGAAGAGGATCTCGACACCAGAAATGCGGCTCCAGGAGAGATCGCCAATCGCTTGAGTGCGTTTGTCCAACACGGCAAACCGAGCGATGAGGAACACGACTCCACGATTGAGCAGAGTGTTGAAAACTTCATGGCGTTGCGTGAAGCCGCCGGTGGTGCGGCTGGCAGCGCAGACGTCGTTGATCTTAAGCGGCAGCTCGACGAATTGACCCGCGAGCGGGACGAGCTGGCCGATATTCTCGAAAATCGCGCATCCGACGCGGGAGCCGCAAGTCAGCTTCAGATCGAACGCTTGAGAAAAGAGCGTGACCGCCTCTCGGATGAGCGGCGCAACATGATGCGGCAACTCAACGACACTAAGAAGTCGCTTGAGGAATCACCAAGTGTGGACCGACTTACCGAATTGCAGGGACAGGTCGAAGGCCTTCAGACCCAGCTGGAATCGGCTAATCAAGACATCGCTGACTTCCAGCGCGACATCTCCTCGCGGGATGCGACTCTGGAAGAAGTTCAGGCCCAATTGGCCGAATTGCGCGCCGCAGCTTCGAACCACGACAGTGTTGCCCAGCAGAGTGCCGAGCTCGGTGAGCAACTCAGTAGCGTGAACGACGATCTCTCGTCGCATCAAGCCAAGGTCGCTGAGCTGACCCAATCGCTTGAACAGGCCAAGACCCAGTTGGATTCAGCGTTCAACGAGATCGAAAGCCTCGACCGTGAAGTGTCTGAGCGCGACGAGAAACTGGCCAACCTCACCGGACTTTCTGAGACGCTGCAAAGCGATCTCAGCGAGCGCGAGGCGCAGCTTGAGGATCTTCGGATCTCTTTGGAAGAAAGCCTTGCCGAATCTGAGGCCCGTGGTGCTCGAGTCCAAGAGGTCGAAGCCGAACTTGAGCTGCGACCCGTGGCAGACGAGGTTGCAGACTTGCGTGGGCGACTTCAGGAGTCCCAACAAGGCGCCACAGCGCTTGAGCATGAACGCGATGAGCTTTTGGCGCGCAGCGCCGAGTTGGAAGCCTCACTCAAGGAATCGCAAGACTTGGTGGAGTCCATCAACACACGCTATTCCAAGATTGGATCTGAGTTCGACTCGATTCGAAAAGAGCGTGATGACCTCAAAGATGAGCGTGTCGCGTTTGCACGAGAGACCGACTACCTGCAGGTGGAGCGTCGCCGATTGACCGACGAGGTCGAGGAGC
>JBFFMO010000855.1:0-2666 GCA_041554035.1 Allomicrovenator sp.
GCCACCGGTCACCCGGTGGCTTTTTTTTTATGTCCATCAGTTGAAGGAGAGGTCTCCAACCGCTGTGGTCGCTTCTCCAAATTTGCCTGACACCGTGCTGCCAAACATCTTGACCGCTGCAATCACGAAGCAAGCGACCAGAATCAGAAGGATGATGTACTCAGTGGCGGTTGCGCCGCTTTCGTCGTTGTTGAATGCTGCGAGGGTTCCGATGATTTGCTTATTCATTGAGTGCTCCGTGCGGTTGTTGTCTCGTCATCTGGATACAGATTCGCAGACACGTACGAACGTGGTTTGAGCAGCGTATGAAAGGTTCTTGAGTCTGTTGTGAACCTCACGTGAACAGCGAGCAGTGAGCGGTGAGCTGTCGGCGGTGAGCAGTGAGCAGTGAGCGGTGAGCGGTGAGCGGTGAGCGGTGAGCGGTGAGCAGTGAGCAGTGAGCTGTGAGCCATGCTAGAGCCTAGCTGGATTTCGGGTTTCAGGTTTCAGGTTTCAGGTCGTCAGGTTTCAGGTCGTCAGGTTTCGGGTTTCAGGTTTCAGGGTTCGGGTTTCAGGTTTCAGGTTTCAGGGTTCGGGTTTCAGGTTTCGGGTTTCGGGTTTCGGGTCGTCAGGTTTCGGGTTTCGGGTTTCGGGTCGTCAGGTTTCGGGTTTCAGGTCGTCAGGTCTCAGGTTCGGCCTAAAACAAGTCGTCTGAATCGTGAACGTTGCCGATGGTCAACGACACACTGATGAACAGAAAACAGAGAACTGAAAACGGCCGCAGGCTTACCCTGACATTTGTTTAGAACCCACGTAGACTCGGATTTTGACTCGAAACTGAGAGCCCCGATGAAGTTACGTAGTGTGCTGATCTTTTGTGTTTTTGCTGTGGCATGTTCGGACGATTCCAGCACGCCTGTGGTTGGCCAGTCGGTGACCAATAATCAGACCAACAACACAACCAACAACACGACCAATAACAGTCTTAATAATGTCGCGACTAATAACAGCCAGTCCGACGGGGGCGTGGATATGGGCGTCGTGTCGGATGCAGCGTTCGATTCCGGTTCGGACATGACGGTCGGTCCTCCGGAAAACCCTATTGAAGGTGTCGGCGCTGCAGTCTTGATCCAAGGGGGGTTTCAGTTCACCGAGGGGCCACGATGGTTTGTGAGCGCCGACGCGCTCCGATTTACCGATATTCCGGCTTCGACCATCTACGAACTTGGCGCTGATGGAAATATCACGACCTTCCGCAACCCCAGTGGTGGCGCGAATGGATTGGCATTTGAGGTCGATGATAATCTGCTTGCAGCGGAGCACCAGAATCGCCAAATTTCGATTACCGTTGATGGCCAACCCGAAACTCTGGTGGATAATTATCAGGGTCAGAAGTTCAACTCTCCCAACGATCTTGTTCTGCAAGGGGACCGTGTCTATTTCACGGATCCACCCTATGGACTGGGCAATCGCGCTCGAGAAGTCTCGTTTAATGGGCTTTATCGTTACGAGATGGGCACTCAGACGCTCGTAGCCGAATGGGAGGGCGATGCTGCAAGCACACGACCAAACGGCGTCGTGGTCACACCAGACGGCCGCACGCTCTATCTGGCGGACACTCAGGCCAGCAAGGTCTATGAGTTCTCGATCGCCGCGGACGGATCGTTGAGCGACCAGCTGGATTTTGCGGAGGTTCCAAGTCCAGACGGCATGGCGATCGACACTGCCGGTAACCTCTATGTGGCAGCATCCGATGGGATTCAGGTCTTTGCGCCGGACGGCACAAAATGGGGAACGATCGCCGTCGGTCGTCAGCCCTCGAATTGCGCCTTTGGCGGACAGGACCACAAAACGCTCTACATCACGGCGCGGGAAGGGCTTTACAGCGTGGACTTGTTTTTGACGGCAACAACACGGATCGGCGGTGTGTACTAGGGCTGGGTTTCGGGTTTCGGGTTTCGGGTTTTCAGGTCTCAGGAAGCCCGACACCTGTCCTGAAAGCTGTCTACCTGCCCTCTCGAGACCTACCCTCGCCCGAGACCTGCCTCCCGAGACCTGCCCTCCCGAGACCTGTCCACCCGAAACCTGACTTCCTGTCCTTCCGATGCTACGTGACCTTCTACGCCAGTGGCGGTAGGTTGATGCAAATGAACCCGGAGAGTAGATGTCGTTGTTTTTGGAGAGAAAGCCTGCCGATTTAAGTGCCATACCTGTGAATTTTCAGCAGAATTTGGCACCCACCGCGCCCACTCCAATGAGGATGATGGCCGCACGCGGTATGTTGCCACTGGCCCCAGGCCAGGTGCTGACCGCCCTCTATGCGCTCTCCTTCGATGCCGACCCCCAGATTGTCGAAGCGACACGCAAGTCTTTGCGAGACATGCCGCCCGACATCTTGCTGCCTGTCTTAAAGGCCGAAAAACATGCGGGTGTTTTGGATTGGGCCGCAGACCTCCGCACGGACTTCTTGTGCCTTGAGGCCGTGACCACCAACTCGTCGACCGACGCGATCACGATTGCGCCGATTGTTCGGCATGCCGAATCGCGTTTGATTGAGGTCGTTGCGACCAATCAGGTTCGACTTTTGGCGTCGCCGGTCATCATCGAGCAGATGTACCTAAATCCCAATGCCCGTGCGTCGACCATCGACCGAGTCATTGAGCTCGCTCAGCGAAATAATATCGACC
>JBFFMO010000856.1:0-2657 GCA_041554035.1 Allomicrovenator sp.
CGCATCGCCTTTGTGATGGACCCCATCGAGTCGGTAGATATCCATGCCGACACCACGTTCGACTTCATGTGCGCCGCCAAAGAACGCGGCCACGAGGTTTTTTACGTCCGCATGCAGGATATCGAAGCCCGCGACGACGAAGCTTGGAGCCTTGTTTATCCGTGTGATGTGCGGCGAGAAGAGGGAAATCATTATACGCTGGCTGAGGTCCAACATCTCGGGCTGCACACGCTCGATTGCATCTTTATGCGCAAGGACCCTCCCTTCGATATCGCCTTCTTACATGCGGTCCATTTGCTGGAACTCGCCGAGGAAAAAGGCGCGCTGGTGATGAATAAACCCTCGGGGCTTCGTGCAGCGAACGAAAAACTTTATTCGCTTCATTTTGTGGGCGCGATTCCCGACACGATCGTCACGAAACGACCCGCAGAAGTTAAAGCATTCGCTGAATCTCAAGGGGGTAAATGCATCATTAAACCTCTGGACGGCCATGGGGGCGCTGGCGTGTTTTTGTTCGATCTTCTCGATCGAAATGCCAACGCCTTGCTCGAAATGACCACCAAAGACGGCAAAGAATATCTGATGTGCCAGAAGTATATTCCGGCGGCCCGTAAGGGGGATAAACGGATCTTGATGCTCGACGGCACGCCGATCGGCGCCATCATGCGGGTTCCCTCCGATGAAGATAATCGGGGCAATATTCACGTCGGTGGACAGGTCGAAAAGACCGAACTTACGCCGCGCGACCTGGAAATCTGCGAAATGGTCGGACCGCGCCTAAAACGGGACGGACTCTGGTTTGTGGGCCTCGATGTGATTGGCGATTATTTGACCGAGGTCAATGTCACGAGCCCCACCGGTATCCAGGAAATGAGCCGTTTGGACGGCGTGGCAGGTTCGGCCAAAGTCATTCAGTGGATCGAAGAAAAAATCGCGTAATAAAGAGCCACGCGTACCCGTCGCGAATCGCATTGCGCGACGTCTGTTTGACTTGACGCAAGAAATGCTGGGAACAGTTTTCGGCCTATTTGCGATTTCTGTGATTCTGCGCTCGGTGCGCAGGCCCTATGGCCTGCATGCGATTGGTCCGTAGGACCATGCGATTATTCAAACACATGCGAGCCATAAGGCTCGCGGACCAATCCCAAAAACAGCCTAGTCATCGATCCTTATGCGACAGCCTCCTGGAGCCACGCGTACCGGTCGCAAATCGCATTGCGCGGCTGGTGACTGGATTCGTCAGACGGGACGAATCCGCAGGCGCCCGTCGACTTCCTCAAGCCGCTGGCCTGCCACCAAGCCGTCGATCACCTGGTCCATATTTTCTCGAATTCGTGCGCCCGCGCGCTGGAAACCAAAGGTGCGGGCGGTCTCGGCCACCAATTCTTCGCGCGAAATACTCACCGCGCGTCCCACAATCCATAATGCGGCTTCGGCCAACTCAGCGTCGGGAATCTCGGAGATCTCTCGGGAATGTAGCTCGTGGTGCCTGAAACCCTTCCATTGCGCCTGCTCCTCTGGGTTCCTCCAAAGCACGTCGTCCGCAACATGGACGCTATTCGAGGCGTCCGCGAGGTCTGTGATTCGACCCACAACCTTCTGGGTCGTGCTCGAAAATCCCCAAGCTTTCGAGATGTGTTTGGCCACTGCTGCAACCGGCATCGGGGCGGCCTGGGTCGCCACTTGTTCGACCTGGGCCATGATCGTTGCAGACTCGACGGAGTCGTAAAAACGAGCCTGTTCGCGTTCCGCAAAATTGGTTGGAGGCATCCACGGCAAGGTATTCACAGGCCATCTCATCACTTCGTCCGTGGCTTCAGCCGCCGGTGGCAAGACGTCTGGGAGTGCCTGAAAAAGGTCGGAAACCAGAGCGTCTTTTTCCTGCCTATTTTGCGCTTCCAATAAAACTGCGACGGCTCGATCGACTTCAGCGCCGCGCTGAGTCCACCAGTCGGTGGACCAGATACGATGGATTTGCCACCCCAGACCCTCCAAAATAGTTTGTCTAATTCGGTCACGATCACGGGCCGTTTTGGCGCTATGATAGGATGCGCCGTCGCACTCGATGCCCAGCATGTAGGCCCCGGGACGTTTGGGATCCACGACCGCCAAATCGATAAAAAACCCACCTACGCCCACCTGTGTGTGCACTTCATAGCCTTTCGCTACAAGGGCATCATGGACCTCTTCTTCGAAGGGTGAACCAAAACCACGGTCGTCCTCAAGGGTGACCGCTTCCAGGATTGCGCTATGTCCGCGAGCTGCATAATCCAAGAATGTTTTAAGGTGTCGTACGCCAACGGCGTTGGTGCGGCTTAGGTCAATCTGGTCTGGTCGCAAAGTGCTGAAGACCGTCAGGAGTTCGCGGGCGCGGGTGATGGCCACGTTCAGTCGTCGTTCGCCACCCGTGCGGTTCAAGGGACCAAACGCCATCGTTGTGCGTCCGGTTTGGTCTGGACCGTAACCGATCGAAAAGAAGATGATATCGCGTTCGTCGCCCTGGACGTTTTCCAGATTCTTGATGAATACGGGCTCTCGGACCTCTGGCCCAAAATACTTCTCGAGGTGGGGGCGTTTTCGACGCTCTTCGTCCATCAAGTCTTCGACCGCCTTTTGTTGGGCCGACGAAAACGTGACGATGCCGATCGATTTTTTAG
>JBFFMO010000857.1:0-2654 GCA_041554035.1 Allomicrovenator sp.
GGGGCCTTCGACCATCTGGAACGTGAAGGCCTGTCCCTGCGCGACTGGGACAGTCGCGTCAAACATGAGCATCACAGGGATGCTCAGGCCAAAGAGGACGAGGGTGCCGATGAGGGCTCCACTACGATGGACGCTGACCTGCTCTCGCGGCACGAACATCAACGCGATCGCGAAGAGCACAGGCGCAAACGTGAGCAGGGTAAGCCATGGAGTCGCACCGTTGCTCGTCAGCGGGGCTGCGAGCATCGGGAGCGAGGTCAGGAGTTGGGTCATTGAGTTCAACATTACAAATTCTCCTCTACCCGTCTCAAACCAACACGAGGGTCATAAATGCCACCGTGATGGCGAGCACAAGGTAGACAGCGTACTTCTGGACGTCTCCACCCTGAAGGTGTCTCAAGATCTCACCGAACGATCTCGCCATGAAACCTGTTCCATCCACCATCAGACCATCAATGACCTTCTGGTCGGCTTCGTAGCTTGCCTTTCCAGCATTGATGGTCCCGCGGACGAAGAGGAAGTCGTAGGCTTCGTCGACGTAATATTTGTTCATCAGGGTTTTGTGCAGAGTTCGGTACTTTTCAGAGAACGTCCGCGCAATCGAGGGTCGCTTGATGAAAATGTAGTAGGCCGAAAAGATTCCGAGAAGCGCGAGAGATGACCCCGCGACTGCCGAAAGAATCTCCCATTGGGCGTATTCCGCACCAAAATGATTGGCGACTCGGTACTTGGTCGAGATTTCGAAGACCGGCGCAAGCCAGTGCTCGAAGGCCAGCATGAAATGTTCGGCGGATTCAGGCGCATGGTGTGCGATGAAATGAGGCCAGCCCGTCCAACCGCCAACGATCGACAAGAGTGCCAAAACCGAAAGTGGAATGGTGATGGCCATCGGCGATTCGTGGAGATGCGCCTTGGTGTGGTCATCGGCACGGCATTCGCCTTCGAAGGTCAGGAAGTACAAGCGGAACATGTAGAATGCGGTCATGCCGGCTGTGGCGAACCCCAAGACAGCGACCAGACCGTAGATGATCTTCCATGGCATCATCACTTCGAGCGGAGCGCCCTGAGCGATGGCTGGAACGACCTGCGATGTCAGGTAAGAAACATCAGGAAGACCGGTAAAGATGCCCGCGATTTGTCCGATATGAACGTTGCTGACGGCACTCCAAAGAATCAGGTCTTTCGAGAAAAAGCCTGCAGCGATGAATGGAACGCCAGCGATCGCGACACAGCCAATAAGGAAGGTCATTCGTGTGACGGGCATGTACTTCTTGAGTCCGCCCATCTTTCGGATGTCTTGTTCGCCGCCCATGGCGTGAATCACAGAACCTGAACCGAGGAAGAGCAGCGCCTTGAAGAAGGCATGGGTCATCAGGTGGAACACGGCTCCGACAAACGACCCACAGCCGATGGCAAGGAACATGTAACCAAGCTGGGATACCGTGGAGTACGCGAGCACTTTGTTAATGTCGGTCTGCACAAAGGCGATGGTCGCGGCAAAAAATGCGGTAAATGCGCCCACAAGAGCGATGACCGCCATGACTTCCCACGACATCGTGACCAGTCCGTTCAAGCGCGAGAGCAGGAAAATACCCGAGGTCACCATCGTGGCGGCATGAATCAACGCCGAAACAGGAGTCGGGCCGGCCATGGCGTCGGGAAGCCAGGTGTAGAGCGGAATCTGCGCGCTCTTGCCGGTGCAACCGATGAAAATCAGAAGAACAGCGGGGATGGCGATCGGTGCCAATTTGGCTGCGCCTGCTGTTGAAGCAAGCATCGTGTTGATTTCGAGGTAATCGAAGGTGCCCGTCTCTGTGTAGAGAAGAAGGATGCCCAGAATGAAGGCGAAGTCACCAACACGGTTGACGATGAAGGCCTTCTGGCCAGCTGCTGCCTTTTCGTCGTCGGAGTACCAGAACCCAATCAAGAGGTATGAGCATGCGCCGACGCCTTCCCATCCGATGAAGGTCACGAGCATGTTTTTGCCCAGGACCAACAACAACATCGCGAAGACGAAGATGTTCAAGTAGGCGAAGTATCGCCACTTTGCGGGATCTTCTTCCATGTAACTTGTTGAATACAAATGGATCAGAAAGCCCACACCGGTGATGACAAGAATCATCACAGACGAGAGCGGATCCAAGAGGAACGCGAGGTCGAGATGAAGGCTGCCCGTATGGATCCACTCGTACACCGTGTAGGTGACGTGGGGCTGGCCGCTTTCATTAAAGACCATGACCGACATGATGGCGGTGAAGAACGACGCCAACATCGCGCCGGTGGCGATGAAGCCGACCCAGTGTTTGGGAAGCTTGGCGCCAAACAGACCGTTGATGAATGCTCCGATCAACGGAAACAAAACGATCAGGCCAAGATAGTAGAAATCATTCGACAACATGCGAGTACCTGGCGCAGTAGAATGAGCCTGCGGGGCCCTTCGTCACAGTCTCAACTCGTGAGCTGAGTCAACGTTGACCGACCGATAATGGCGGAAAAGATGAAGAATCAAGGCAAGGCCAACGGCAGCTTCAGCTGCAGCGACGGCCATGACAAAAAATGCAAAGACGTGTCCGTCCAAATCGATTCGATATTTGCTGAAGGCAATGAACGTGAGGTTCACTGAATTCAACATGAGTTCGATGCACATAAACACC
>JBFFMO010000858.1:0-2652 GCA_041554035.1 Allomicrovenator sp.
ATTGAGTCGGAACCTCTTGAGTGGTTCTTCACCCACGGATGGCCTGTTGCAGTTCTCGCTATCATCTTGCTGGGAAGCTATCTTCTGCCGCTTTCTCAGCCAGCAGACAAGCAATGGTCCGAGCGAAAGTACTTCTTCTCGGATTTGACCTGGGTCATCGCCATCTACTTCGCTGGCATCGCATTATTGCATTTCCCGTTCTTGGCGCTCGGTGTCTCACTCCCAGCGCTCATGCTGATCGAGAGTTTTCAACGCCAAGTCTTTCATCGAAGTGACCGGGAACCTTCGCGCCCCAAATTGCGTCTTTATCCGTATCTGAACGTGGGTAAAAAGGCCTCTATTGGGATCGCGTTTGTCATGATTGGTATCGGTTTGATGGCGTATGCTCGATCAAATGAGTCTACGCTTGATGTGAGAGCACAGATTCCAGAGACCCCTGCCGCTGCATCGCTTTTCTCGGCGCTTGCCCGCGAAGAAATCACGAAGGGAAATCCCGCTCAAGCCGAGCTCTTCGCCGCGCGAGCGCTGGAACTTGAACCCACCGCACGTATGCATTTGCTCCACGCCCTAACGCTCGCCGCCAACAAACGTGGGGAGGAGGCCGTGGCCGATTATCTGGTCGTTGGACAATCCCATTTGGCTGCCAGAGCCGCACGGGAAGCCGCCGCAGTACTCCCGCCTAGATTGGCCGCGAAAGCCATCCCCAAGGATGTGTATTGGCGAGAAGCACGCCAGGCTGCGATCAAAGCCCGCGGCAAGAATGCTGGCATCGATTTTGTGCTCGCCCTGGTCGACGAACACCCCGAAAGCGGCATGGCAGCTCAGGTTGCGATCGAGGCCTACTGGCAGCGCAAAGAATATGATGTTGCGGAGCTTTGGGCTCGCATGTTGATGGCCGATGGGCGCACGGATGCGGATGACAACCCGATTGGGCCCGCGCTCTTGATTCAAACGTTGCTCAAGGCGAATCGTGTTGCTGACGCTCGAGCCGAAGCCAATCGCGCGATGGAGTTTGTTCCCGGAGACCCCGTGGTCGAACGGGCCGTGATTCAGCTTCGACCTGCAAAACCCGCTGACGCCCAAAAAGCCGATATCGAAGTGGTCGCTAAGGCACATAGGCTTTATTGCCACTCCGCTCATAGCGGGCAGGAGCGCAAGTTTTGTGAACTGGCCAATGCTTGGTTAGCCGAGTCCACGGGCGACCTGAAAAAAGCCGAAGAGGTACTGAAAGGCCTGACCGAACGCTTTGATACAGCCACTCCATTGGCCGAATTTTATGTGCGTACGAATCAATGCGCTTCGTTGCGCACGTTGAACATGAGTTGGCGAGATAAGCCCGATTCGGAAAGAGTCGCAACGATGGCCGCGCGGTGCGGCGTTCTATGAAGGTCGGCATCGATGCCGGGCGGCTTGGACGCGGTGGATTGGCGATTCTTGACGCGTTGGTCGAGGGGTTGGTGGGACGAACAAACGTGGAATCCGTGACCGTGTTTGGGCTGGTTTCGCTTCGGCGTCATTCGAAGTTGAGGGTGGAACCCATGTTCGACGCGGGACGCCTGAACACAATGCGGTGGGCCATTCAGGGTTGGGCCGAGGCAGCCCAAGATTTTGATCGCGTTCTGTCGTTCTCCGGTTTTGCGGCGGCGCCAAATCAGACGGTCTTCGTGCATAACGCACTCTACTACGACGCGATCGCGGATACCCTGCCCATCGCCTTGCGCGTGCGGCTTCAGGTCTTGCGCGAGCTCACCCATGATGCCGTTCTTCAAGCGAATAACGTCGTCGTGCAATCCGAAATGATGCGGGACCACATCCGGAGAGCCCACGGCGTTGAAGCACACAAGATTGTGACGATTCCGCGGCCCCCAGATTCTGATGACATAATCACAGGCGGGCAGGATGCCCGCGGACCAACGACAATCGCAGGCGGACAGGATGCCCGCGGACCAATAACAATCGCAGGCGGGCAGGATGCCCGCGGACCAGGCGGGCGGGATGCCCGCGGACCAACGACAATCGCAGGCGGGCAGGATGCCCGCGGACCAATAACAATCGCAGGCGGGCAGGATGCCCGCGGACCAGGCGCAGCTGGGCAGGATGCCAGCAGACCAGTAAACGACCTTCTATGGGTTGGAAACGAAGTCCCCTTCAAGGACTTCCGTACCGCCATCGAGGCGGCACAACACCTTGGCCGACACCTGACCTTGATCGGCAATACTGTTCCGATGCCTGATGGCCCCGGCCATTCCTGGCTTGGCGACCTCGAGCGCTCCCAGGTTTTTGCCCACTACCGAGGCGCCAAAATGCTGGTGATGACCTCGCGCGCCGAAAGCCTGGGCCTGCCTTTGATTGAAGCCATGCAGGTTGGGCTGCCCGTGGTCGCCCCGGACCTACCGTACGCCCGTGAATTGTGTGCAGAAGCCGCTGAGTACTTCGAACCCGGCAACGCCAAAGCTCTTGTCGCGGCTATTCTTCGGGCCAAAACGCGTCGTGACACGTTACTGGACCTGGGGACGAAAAGGGCCAGTCAGCTTGAGGCCGTTCTTCCGTTTGAGCGGTTGGTCGACGTGATACTGTCTTAAAATAAGACCCTTTGGCGTGTGGCTGCATCTTTAGTGGGAGTCGCAGGGCAGGCCATAGGGCCTGCGGACC
>JBFFMO010000859.1:0-2644 GCA_041554035.1 Allomicrovenator sp.
ACCTCGGGACTCAGGGGATTTGGCAGGGCACCTACGAGACCTTCGTGTCTGCCGGTCGCCAGCATTACCAGAGCGATCTTAGCGGCAAATTTGTGCTGACCGCCGGACTGGGGGGAATGGGTGGAGCCCAGCCCTTGGCCGCAACGATGGCGGGCGCCGCCTCTTTGACGGTTGAAGTCGATCCGACCCGAATTCAACGCCGTTTAGAAACGCGTTATCTGGATAGGAGCACCACGGATATCGACGAAGCGTTGGCCTGGATCATGGAAGCAAAGAATGCCGGTCAGGCGCTCAGCGTTGGGCTTTTGGGCAACGCCGCAGAAGTTCTTCCGGAGTTGCTTCGTCGCAATGTTTTGCCCGATATGGTGACCGACCAAACCAGCGCGCACGATCCGCTAAATGGATATATTCCAGCCGGTTATAGCCTCGAAGATGCAGCTGTTTTGCGTGAGTCCAATCCAGACGAATATATTCAGAAATCGTGTGAAAGCATGCGGGTCCACGTCGAGGCCATGGTTGCGTTTAAGGACCGTGGTTCAGTGGTTTTTGATTATGGAAATAATATTCGTCAGGTCGCGCTTGATGCCGGGTTTGACCGAGCCTTTGATTTCCCCGGTTTTGTGCCCGCATATATTCGCCCACTATTTTGCGAAGGTTCGGGGCCATTCCGCTGGGTTGCACTCTCGGGAGATCCGGAAGACATCTACAAAACCGATGAAGCGCTTAAAGAAATGTTTCCAGAAAAATCCCATCTGATTCATTGGCTTGAAATGGCCCGTGAACGCGTCGAGTTCCAGGGGCTTCCTGCCCGAATTTGCTGGTTGGGTTATGGCGAGCGTGCCAAAGCCGGCCTGAAATTCAACGAAATGGTTCGCACTGGTGAGCTGTCGGGGCCTGTCGTGATTGGCCGTGACCACTTGGATTGTGGGTCAGTCGCAAGCCCGAATCGCGAGACCGAAGCGATGCTCGACGGCTCGGATGCCGTGGCAGATTGGCCGATTCTGAATGCGATGGTGAATGCCGTGAACGGCGCGACCTGGGTCAGCTTTCATCATGGCGGTGGTGTGGGAATGGGCTATTCGCTACACGCCGGCCAGGTCATTGTCTGTGACGGGACGCTGGAAGCCGACAAACGCATCGAGCGCGTTCTTACATGCGATCCCGGCATGGGAATCGTGCGCCACGTCGACGCAGGTTACGACCGAGCCAAAGAAGTTGCGGCTGAGCGTGGCGTGAAGATTCCCCACATGCGCTGAAATAGTCTCAGTTGAAGCCGTAGACCGTGCCGACCAGATTGCCGGTCGCGCGGTCGTACGCGCCAAACCACATGATATCCGAACCGGGGAAGCTCAGGTCAGGATGGCTGAAGACACGAACGCTCGACAGGTCGTGGCCTTCAGGGTCTTCCTCGGCATCCGTGATCTCGTCGATATCGTTGGTATCAACACCCAGGAGCGCCTGTTGTTGAGTGTTTCCGCCGGCGGCCAGGATATCGGCGCCATAGACGCGGTAATGCGCGATGATGGCCGAGCGCAGGTCGTTGGCGAATTTCTTTTTCGCCAACAAAGTCTCCGCATCAAAATCGGGGAATTCGCAGGCCAAGACTTCGCGGGCACGGCCACAAGCCTCGAGGTCGGATCGTGCACCCAGATCATCGATGCAATTGCGTACGGAATCCGTGCAGGTAGGTGCAGGCCAAACAGTATTTGGGTCGCCATTGGTGACGCCAAGACGCGTCAACTCAAAGTGGATTTCGGCACTTTTTCGATACGACTTGCCGTTATAAATTCCGTGGATATCCAGCGCATCTTCGGTCGGGCTTGCAGCCCATGCCAGCGCGTACATCGGGAAGTCTAAAAACCAGTGCGTCGAATCGTCTTGTGACGCCATTGGTTCAGAGTCGTCGTCGTTTGAGCCAACGATCCAATCAAAGGTTCCACGTGTGGTGACTCGCGCCCGAATATAAGTCTCGCCGGCGTTGACGACCGGAACCATATTCAGCCACGGGTAGATTTTTGAAGATCCGGTCGAGTTTCGGAATCGAGCTGTGAGCCCCAGGTTCAGATGGAAAACCTTGCCTGAGGTGGTTTCGATTCGGACCAAGAGCGGTTCGTCAGCGACCGTATTTGCCAGCTGTTTTGATTTAAGACGCAGCTCAAATTTGCGCGCTGAAGTCGCCGTAACATTGACGTCATCCGCACCGACTTTGGCCGAAATCGTCGAGATCGAATGGCTGGTTCGACCACCCAAAATCCAATCGTCGTGCATTTGATCGTTGATCACGACAGGATCAGCCCAAACGGTCATGCCGTCGGCACGCACGCGGTAGTCGTCAAGCGAGTCTGCGGCGCCGTCGATGAACTCAAGGGTTTGCGAGTCATTTGGTGCAGGTTCTTCACCACAAGCGAAGAGCCAAATACTTAATAAACAAAGGATCCATCTATTCATCGCAAACCTCCGGCAACGCCTGTCTAACGAAACCATCATCATATGTCGAGGCACGAGTGTGGTTTTTACACCTACATCGGCCTCGGGTTTCGGGTTTCGGGTTTCGGGTTTCGGGTTTCGGGTTTCGGGTTTCGGGTTTCGGGTTTCGGGTTTCGGGTTTCGGGTTTCGGGTTTCGGGTTTCGGGTTTCGGGTTTC
>JBFFMO010000860.1:0-2643 GCA_041554035.1 Allomicrovenator sp.
CTGAGCGGCTGTGAACGCATTCTGAATGATGAGTTCAGGGATTATCCGGAAAGTGCGCTCTACATGATTGGCACGGTTGATGAAGCTGTCGCAAAGCAGTCTGCTAAAGAATCTGCAAAGGAATCCGAGAAAGGGCCGTCGTCATGACCTCGATGAATTTGAAGATCTTGCTGCCATCGCATGTCTTTGCCGAAAAAGCCGAGGTTTTGCGCATTGTGGCGGAGACCAATAGTGGGTCGTTTGGACTTTTGCCCCGTCGTTTGGACTGTGTGGCCGTGCTTGAGCCTGGAATCTTGATCTATGAAACCGAGGCTGACGGCGAAGTTTTTGTGGCGATCGACGAAGGTGTTCTTGTGAAGGCAGGCCCCAACGTCACGGTTTCTGTGCGCCGCGCCATCGGCGGCGTGAATCTTGAAGAATTGCGGAGCGCTGTTGCTCAAGAATTTCTGACGCTCACGGAGCACGAAGTGGTCCTCCGATCGGTAATGGCAAAGCTGGAAGTTGGTTTCCTGCGCCGTATGGCGATGTTTCATCATGAGTGACGAACCGCAAAAGAGCCCCGACGAAAGCCCTTCACTGGCTGACCGTATCGGGAAGAAGGCCAAGCGAAAGCTGAAAGCCCGCCGCAGAGGTCCGTCGAGCGTATGGTTTGGTTTGGGCATGATGGGGTTGATTGGCTGGTCGGTGGTGGTTCCGACCTTGCTTGGTGCCGCGCTTGGAATTTGGCTGGATGAGCGTGACCCCGGTGGCCGCTCGTGGACTCTTGCCCTCTTGAGCATCGGACTGGTGATCGGCTGCCTGAACGCTTGGCATTGGGTCAGCAAGGAAAGTGACGAGATGCACGAGGATGACGATGAATGAAACACTGACATGGGCACTTTCCATGCTTGCCGGGTCAGGTCTAGGCGTCCTGTTTTTTGGCGGCCTGTGGTGGACCGTTCGCAAGGTCATGTCGTCGAGTCATTCGATGGTTTGGCTCTTGGGTAGCTTTGTCGTGCGCATGGTCGTGACGGTGGCCGGATTTTATTTGGTGGCAGATGGGCAGTGGCAACGACTTCTGGCGGCCTTGTTGGGCTTTGTAATTGCTCGGATCGTCGTGACCCGAGTCACTCAGACGATCGACAAAAACACTGATAAGGCCGAGGTCATCCATGCGCCTTAGCCCTGACGAAATGATCTTCTGGGAGCAAGGGGTCTTTAAAGTCAACGCGACCCTCGTTTTCACATGGGCAATGATGTTGGTTCTGGTGATTGGTTCGAAGCTGATCACGCGCAAGCTTTCGGTCGGTTTGCATCGTTCTCGCTGGCAAAACGCACTTGAGATCATTGTCACTGCGATTGTTGGCCAAATCGAAGACGTGGGGATTCGGCCGGCTCAAAAATATATCGGATTTTTGGGAACACTCTTTCTGTTCATCGCGACCTCGAGCCTCTTGACGGTTGTTCCGGGCTTTGAGCCTCCCACAGCGTCGCTCTCGACCACAGCTGCCCTGGCCCTCTGTGTGTTTGTGGCCGTGCCGCTTTTTGGGATCGAGGATCGAGGCCTTTGGGGTTACCTGAAATCTTACACTCAGCCGACGGTGATCATGTTGCCCTTCAACATCATCGGCGAGATTTCACGCACCTTGGCACTGGCCGTACGCCTCTTCGGAAATATGATGAGTGGAGGCCTGATCATCGCCATTCTGCTCGCGATCACCCCATTCATGTTTCCGATCCTGATGACGGCGCTCGGCCTGCTCACAGGTATGGTCCAAGCCTATATTTTCTTCATCCTGGCTGCGGTTTACATCGCGGCCGCCATTCGAACTCGCAAAAAAGAACCCGAAGTGGAACCACTCGGTTTAGAGACATAAAGGAAAACCAATATGGAAAGCGCGGCATTAATGGAAAGCCTGACAACAATCGCAGTGGTGTCGATCGTCATGAGTGCATTGACAACGATGCTCGGCACAATGGTGCCGGCGATGGCAGAAGGGAAAGCGGTCGCTTCGGCTCTCGCGGCGTTGGCTCAACAACCCGACGCCTCCCCCACCATCACACGAACGTTGTTTGTGGGCTTGGCAATGATTGAATCGACCGCGATCTACTGTTTTGTGGTCTCGATGATTTTGCTTTTCGCCAATCCGTTTTGGAATTTTGCCCTCTCCCAAGCTCAAGCAGCGGGACAGTAGGCCATGACTATCGATTGGTTTACGGTTGTCGCGCAGGCTCTCAACTTCTTGGTGTTGGTTTGGTTACTTAAGCGTTTCCTCTACAAACCCATTTTGAACGCGATCGATGCGCGCGAGTTGCGAATTGCCGCCGAGCTCGCCGATGCCGCCGCGAAAAAAACCGACGCCGAAAAAGAGCGTATGGCGTTTCTGCAGAAGAATGCGGAGTTCGACGAACACCATGACACGCTTCTGAAGCAGGCCTCCGCTGAGGCAGCTGCTGAGCGTCAGCGACTTGTCGACGAGGCACGTCATACCGCAGACACCTTGCGGGAGGAACGAAATGAGATTTTGAACACGGAGTTCAAAACCCTTCAAAATGACATCGTTCGTCGGAGCCGTGACGAAGTCTTTGCGACCACTCAAAAGATCCTCGGTGAGCTTTCGGGCACGACGCTCGAAGCGCGTATGGTCGAACTCTTTATCAGGC
>JBFFMO010000861.1:0-2640 GCA_041554035.1 Allomicrovenator sp.
CGTTGCTGCACCAGGAATGCACTCGACTTTGCACGAGAGCCAGTTTGTTTCGACTTCAAATAATGCGGTTTCGCGCATCTCGGGTGGGATGATGACGTCGAACCAAATGAGCTCAGCGTCGCTGTAGCCAAAGGTCGCGACTTGCCCAGACTTATCGACAAATACACTTGGTGCGGGCCACCTGAGGGCTGACGTCTTCCATGCAGGCACCATCAGTTGGACGTCGGTGGCCATCCCGGACTCGCCGGAGCTACGCCAGTAGACGTGCCACTCGGGGTCGACATGGAACAAGACACCGATCGAGACCGTGTCGCCGGGTTCGGCGGTGGCCTTGTCTGTGACCAATCGGACTTCCACGCGCGGGTCGTCGTTATCGACCGAACCCACAGCAAATGCGGCACCCGAGATATCGACGCGCGGAATCTCTGCACCGTACGCCGATGCAGAAACGAGCCACCCAAGGATGATGAAAATGGTCTTCAAGACTGCGCGAAAGATGGATTAATCCTTGCGATTATCTTCTTTGGTCATGCATTCGCGGACGTTGAACATCTTTCTGGTTTTCAGAATACATTCCGATTCCCGCCGATACGAGTTCACGCCATTTCGCTTCTTGCGGCTTTCGAAAAGCTCGACGCAGGCATCTCGCGACTTCAAATACGCGGGTGGTTCTGCGGAGTTTTTGTACAGCTCTTCGAGGTGAGCGCAGGTGTCGCCGGGATCGGGAGCGCAGCTGGTAAGTAGAAGGGCTGCGCCGATAAAAACGAACGATTTGAACATATGCTTCATCTAGTCTCCTTGACCGAACCAAATCCGAAACGCGCGCAATCTTAACAAAGAACTCGTTAGACGCGAAAGTCATTCCTGACTTTTGTGGCCCGAATCTTGATAGACTAACATAGAAGAAACCATTTTGCGGAGAATATGATGGCGTTTGCACACGAGATAACTTCGAAATCAGAGATTGACGAGATCATGCAGGAGGGCGGTCCCGCTGTGATGATCGACTTTTGGGCGTCGTGGTGTGGTCCGTGTCGCATGATGGCGCCGCATTTTGAAGCTGTTGCGGAAGCGATGGTCGACGAGCCGGTGAAGCTGATGAAGCTTGATACTGAGACCCACTCTGAGATCGCGCGCGCCTTCAACGTCCGGTCTTTACCCACGATTCTGCTCATTCATGACGGGAAGATTCAAGACGTTGTGATCGGAGCCAAAGATGCACACACGCTGAAAAAGAAGGCCGAATGGCTGCTTGCGAAGGCCCGCGGAGACGGATTTTTTAAACGAATCTTTGGTTGAAACGTTGCCACGAGCGTAGCAACGCGACCTAGGCCACAGGGTTCAAGCGTCGAAGACGAAGCGCGTTCGTGACAACAAAAACGCTGCTCACTCCCATCGCCGCTGCGGCCACCATGGGCGAAAGCAGGGTCTGAGTGAAAGGGTACAAAACGCCGGCCGCCAGCGGGATCAGGGCTGCATTATAGGCGAACGCCCAGAATAAATTCTGTTTGATATTTCGCATCGCGGCTTTTGAGACGTGCAGTGCGTTTGGCACCCCACGCGGGTCTCCGGACATTAAGACCACATCTGCAGAGGCGATCGCGACATCGGTGCCGGTTCCGATCGCGATCCCAACATCGGCCTGAGCCAATGCGGGGGCATCGTTGATGCCATCACCCACAAATGCGACTCGATGCCCACTTTCTTGGAGTGCGCGCACGGCGTCGGATTTCCCCTCGGGAAGTACTTCGGCATAAACGGAATCGATGCCCAGGGCCTTGGCCACTGCGTCGGCGGTTTGCTGGCGATCGCCGGTGATCATCGCCACCTTGATCTTCAGATCATGGAGCTGTTTGATGATCGCTGCAGTGGATTTCTTGGGAGGATCTGAGATCCCAAATACAGCCACGGCCTCGCCATCCACCGCGACCAAGACCGGGGTTTTCCCCTGAGTTGCAAGTTCGGCTGCAATGGGCTCGAGCTTGGACGGGTCGATTTTGAGTGCGTTCAGGTGTCGGGCGGAACCGATTTGGATCGCGCGCCCTTCCACATTGGCGCCCACACCATGTCCGGCGACGGATTTGAAGCCTTCGATTTCGGGCGGCTTGCCGTCGAACGCTTGAACAAAAGCTCTACCCATCGGGTGTTCGGAGCGCGCTTCGACGCCTGCCACCCAACGCAGAATCGTGTCTGCATCGTGGTCATCAAGGACATGCGTGTCCGTGACTCTGGGTTTGCCTTCGGTCAACGTTCCCGTTTTATCGAACGCCACAACGTCGATCTCAGAAAGTGTTTGCAGCGCGTCGCCTTTGCGGAACAAAACGCCCATTTCGGCGGCTTTGCCGGTGGCGACCATGATGCTGGTCGGCGTCGCGAGGCCCATGGCGCAGGGACACGCGATGATCAGAACCGACACAGCCGCAACCAGAGCCATCGTCAGCGCCGGTGGTGGGCCAAGTGCCATCCACACAATGAAGGTCAAGGTGGCGAGCACCAGGACGACGGGCACAAAAACCGCGACGACTTTGTCGGCGATGGCCTGAATGTCGGGTTTCGAGGCCTGAGCGTCTTCCACGAGTCGAACGATTTGCGAGAGCACCGTATCGGCGCCTACGGTGTCGACCCGGATATCGAGCGAGC
>JBFFMO010000862.1:0-2637 GCA_041554035.1 Allomicrovenator sp.
CGTTGGGCATCCTCCAAGACGTCGCGGCAAATGTTGGTCAATTGCATCGCCACGCCAAGGTCAATGGCGTGAGCTCGAGCCGTGCCTTCTTGGACTCCGATGATGGGGCACATCATCAGGCCGACTGTGCCTGCGACCCGATACGAGTAGCGCAGAAGCTGGGCGTCGGTTTCAAAACTCACTCGCCCAAGGTCGGACAAGACACCTTCGATCAACTCGTCGGCGTATCTGAGGTCCATACGGGTTCGCTCGGCCACTTCAAGGAACGCGGCCACCAAAGGTCTTGGGGACTCAACACCGTTGATCTCCAGCCGAATCTTCTCGAGTTCTTCGCGTGCAATGGTGGGGTCGTCGGTTTCATCGGCGATATCGTCGACCAGGCGACATAACGCGTAGACCACGGCTGCATCATCGCGGCATTCACTGGGCAGGAACCACGACGCCCAACGAAACGAGCGTGCGTGTTTGGCCATGACCTCACGGCTTTGGGCAACGACAGCGCTCATGCCGATTTCCGGGTCGTTGAAGGCAGTGCGATGCGCTCCGAGGGGCTGAGTTCCGGGATCACGCGCTCAAGAACCTTCGCAGTGCATAATACGCCCGGAAGTCCGGCTCCGGGATGGGTTCCTGCTCCCACAAAATACAGGCCTTTCACGTCTTCGGAGCGGTTATGGTACCGGAACCAAGCGCTTTGCTGGAGGATGGGCTCTGGACCAAATGCCGCGCCGTCCTCGGACCTGAGTTCGTCTCGAAAATACTCGGGTGTGATGAACTTCGACGTCACGATATTTTCGCGCAGGCCGGGCAACATGCGTTGTTCGATCCGCTCCATGATCTTTTCGTAATAGATGGGGCCTTCGGTCTCCCAATTCACGTCTGCCTTCAAGTTGGGGACGGGCGACAGAACATACATGTTCTCGTGGCCTGGGGGCGCCACGGTGGCGTCGGAACGCGTCGGAGCATGAAGGTAGAGCGAAAAATCTTCAGCCAGAACCTTCTTGTCAAACACATCGTCGAGCAGCCCTTTGTAGCGGGGCCCCAGCAAAATGGTGTGGTGAGCCTGGTCGGTCCACGTCTTTGACGCACCAAAATACGCGACAAAGAGACCCATCGAATTCTTGACCCCTTTCAGACGGCGTTTCGTGTGTTTTTTGCGGTTTTCCGCAGGAATCATGTGTTTGTACACCATCGTTGGGTCGGCGTTGCAAATCACGTTCGAGCAGGCGAATCGCCGCCCATCTTCGGTTTTCACGGCGACGGCTTTTCCGTCTTTGACTTCGATCTCCGAAACCGCTGAGTTGAAATGAACGTCGACCCCGACATCGTCGAGCAACTGAACCATGGCCGCAATAATCTTGTTGGTGCCGCCCTTGATGTAGTGAACGCCCCATTTGCGCTCAAGCCAGTGAATCAAGAGGTAGATCGATGTGGCTCGGAACGGGTTTCCACCGATCAACAGGGGCTCGAACGAGAACGCCTGCCGTAAGCGCTCGTCCTTGATGTATTTGGAGACGAGGCTGTAGACGCTTCGATGATTCTCGAGCTTCATCATGGCCGGAATCACTTTGACCATGTCCCAGACGGTGTCGAAGGGCACGTCGGCCAACTCGGTGTACCCGACATCAAAGATGCGATGGGAATGTTCGGCCAATTTACGATAGCCATCCACATCTTGAGGGCTGAGGGCCCGGATATTTTCGATCAGGCGTTCATCGTCGCCCACGTAGTCAAATTGAGACCCGTCGTCGTAGAGGATTCGGTAAAAAGGATCGATGGCCATGATTTCGTAATAATCACGCCAGTTTTTGCCCACGGCCTCGAAAAGTTCTTCGAAGAGGTAGGGCGCCGTGATGACGGTTGGACCTGCGTCGAATGTGAAGCCGTCCTGACGAAAAACCCGTGCTCGACCGCCTGCGTCGGGCAGCGCCTCAAGAACCACAACCTTATGCCCTTTGGCACGCATGCGAATCGCCGCGGCAAGTCCGCCGACTCCTGTACCGATCACAACTACTGGATCCATAATTCCTCCTGCCACCATGATGGTCGCACGCCTTTGAGATGCGACCGGCTCAGCAAAGGTACACAACAAAAAGGCCGCGAGTGGCGGCCTTTTTAAGATCCCCTGAGCATGATGATTAGGTCTTGGTGCGGTGCTCAATCACGTGGTCGATCAGGCCGTATTCCTTGCCCTGAATCGAACTCATGTAGTAGTCGCGCTCCGTGTCTTGGTCGATGCGCTCGCGGGTCTGTCCGGTGTTATCCACCAAGATTTCGCTGAGTTTGCTCTTCAAGCGCAGGATTTCTTTGGCTTGAATCGCAATATCAGTCGCCTGACCTTCGATTCCGCCTCTCATCAGCGGCTGGTGAATCAGCAGTCGACAATGCGGCAGCGCATAGCGTTTGCCTTTCTGGCCCGAGGACAGAAGCAGCGCGCCCATCGATGCGGCCTGTCCGAGGCAAATCGTAGAGACCTCGGGACGGATGTACTGCATCGTGTCAAAAATCGCCAAACCGGCAGTCACACTGCCGCCCGGCGAGTTGATATAGAGGTCGATCCCTTTTTCAGGGTCTTCACTCTCAAGGTAGAGCATCTGCGCAATGATGCTGTTGGCAACATCGTCGGTGACGGGAGTTCCA
>JBFFMO010000863.1:0-2637 GCA_041554035.1 Allomicrovenator sp.
CCAACGCTTGCACCGATGCCTCGCAGTGCACGGGCGTGGGCGAGCGATGCGGTCGATTCGGGCGTTGCTCTTCGATCCAGCTCGCCGTTCATTTCATTGACCTGAACAAGTCCGACAATCTTGGTGAGCCATGCAGTGGCGACGACGCATGTGGGCCGGTTCATATCTGTGACATCCCCTCAGACACTCAGTTGGACAAGGCAATTTGCGCGCCCCGTCGCGTGATTCTTGGACTTCCTGGTCAGCAACAGCAGGGCAACCCGCCCCGAAGTGGTTGCGACCTCACCGCTGGATTGGACGATCTTTTTTACACGGACGTTCGAAGCCCGCTTTCCTTTGCAGCAGACGGAAGCCTCTATTTTGTCGGCTCACGTGATTGCGGTGAACTCAATATGCCCGATGCAGACATCTTGCGTCTGACCCCGACCTCCAGCGCCTACGAAATCGTGTTTGGCAACGATGGAAAGAACTTCGACGACGCCAAATGCTACAACGCAGCAGAGCAGAAGCCAGATGACCAAAACTGCATTCTGTACATTGACTCGACGGTGCTTTCACCGGGCGGAAACCAGCTCGCATTCACGGCAACCAATCCACAAGTGGTTGAACCAAGCCTGGCCGATTCGACCCTCGATATCTGGCGCGTAGATCGCGACGGGCAGAACCGTTCGTGGTTGGGTGGAAACACCGAACTTCGTTCTGCAAGCGCCCTAAGAGTTCATCCACGCTGAAGTTTCCCGTGAATTAAACCCTCGTCACCTTGCGACGAGGCGTGAAATCTTGCTATGACCCGGCCATTCTGACTCTTTAACCTCGACCCACGAGGACCGTCACATGACCGGTTTTACCCGATACGCGCGGCAATATGCCGCCATTATCCTTCTCCTTATCTTTGTATCGATCCTCGGGATCACCACTGGTGGCGACGTCGACAAGATGCAGGCATCGGTTAATGACGGCCTTGGTGGCGTCGTTGGCTGGTTGGCCACGGTGATCTTTTTCGAAGTCCCCGGCATCGGGATTCCGCTGGTCGTGCTCGTCTTGATCCTTGGGGCGGTCTTCTTCACGTTTCGTTTCGCATTCATCAATGTGCGCGGCGTGCTTCACGCGATTCAAATCGTTCGCGGAATCTACGACGACCCCGACGCTGAAGGCGAAGTCAGCCATTTTCAGGCGCTGAGTTCTGCTCTGTCTGCGACTGTGGGCCTGGGTAATATCGCTGGTGTGGCCATCGCCGTTTCTGTCGGTGGCCCGGGAGCGGTCTTTTGGATGATGGCAGCGGCCTTTTTCGGCATGACCTCAAAATTCGCCGAATGCACGCTTGGACAAATGTATCGCCAGGTCGATGACGACGGCCATGTGGTCGGCGGCCCCATGGTGTATCTGCGAGATGGACTTGCTGAACTTGGGTTCAGGAGACTCGGCGTCGTGCTTTCTACGACCTTCGCCGTGTTGTGTATTCTGGGCTCCTTTGGCGGCGGAAACATGTTCCAAGCCAACCAGAGCTTTCTGGCTGTAGCTGGCCTGATTCCCGCACTGGGCGGCGGCCACGCTGAGGGAAGCGTGACGATCTACTCCCCTAAACAAGACGCCGTCTCCTACAAGAAGCATCTTGTGCGCTTCAGCACCGAAGATGGACAAATGTTCCGACCCATAGCCCCGCTGGAGATCACTCCGACTCAATGGAGTGATTACGACGGCATGTGGTCTTACAAGGTCCCGGTGAGCGCAAAAGACGTGGGCCCCTCATTCAACGCCGCCGAGGGAAATATCACGAAGGTCGAATTTGGCATCGTCACCGGGCGTGAGGTCAAATGGACCACGCCCGATGGATACAAGGCTAAGAATTCCGATGCCCTCCATGGCGGGTCGGGACATCTGGGTTGGCTCTACGGTCTCTTCCTCGCCGTGTTGGTGGGCGTGGTCATTGTGGGTGGCATCAAACGAATCGGCGCAGTGGCCGATAAGATCGTGCCGCTCATGTGTGTTCTATACGTGTTGTGCGGAATGGTGATCTTGGCCCTTAATATGTCCGAAATCCCTCACGCCGTGACCTTGATCGTCACCGAGGCATTTTCGCCCTCGGCCGCGTATGGCGGGGCACTTGGCGTGTTTATCACCGGTGTGAGGCGGGCGGCCTTCAGTAATGAAGCAGGCGTCGGCTCTGCGGCGATTGCCCATGCTGCAGCGCGGACCAAATATCCAGTTCGCGAGGGCCTCGTCGCCCTCCTGGAACCCTTCATCGACACCATCGTCATTTGTTTCATGACTGGAATTGTCGTGGTGATCACCGGCGTCTATGCGGATCCGGCAACAGCTGGTTTGGAAGGCGTCGAATTGACCGCAGCAGCCTTCGAGCAATCGCTCTCAAGCTGGGCGAGCCTGATTCTCTCCGTGTCCGTCATCCTCTTTGCATTCTCGACGATGATCTCTTGGAGCTATTACGGCGAGCGCTGCTGGTCATTCCTCTTTGGGAAAGAACAAACGCAACCCTACCGATACCTCTTCTGCTTCTTCGTGTGGCTTGGATGCGTATCAAGCCTGCAAAACGTCCTGGATTTCTCGGATCTGATGATCCTCTCCATGGCATTCCCCAACGTCATTGGTGGCATCATTCTGGCGCCACGCGTCAAAGCA
>JBFFMO010000864.1:0-2635 GCA_041554035.1 Allomicrovenator sp.
GCAAAATCGTAGGACAACGTGGATGTTGTCGCTCCCGTATCAAACACGAAGTAGACGGGTTTCCCCTGCACCGTTGCAGGCACAAGCATCGACGCCCCTTCGCGCTCAAAAAGCATGGTGAAGCCGCCGTAAGCTCCGGATTCGGATTCCGTTGAGCCGCCTCCGTCCAGCGAGTCGAATTTGATTCCGGACGCGGACTCTGGCAGCTCGTTTTGCCCGTCAAACATCTCGATGACTTTCTGGGCAAAGACGCTCGGGCTGCAGAGTAACAGCCCCATGATGACAAAAAACCTGACCATGAATGACCTCGCAAGATGGCAGCTTAACGCGGCGGCGAGTTCAAGGCCACAGCCGCATCATGAAGCCTTTTTGGCCAGGCTGGCGTAGGTCGTGACCCGGTCACGCCCGGTGTGTTTGGAGTGGTACATGGCCTGATCGGACAGATCGATAAGGTCTTGTTTGCCGATGGCATCGTCGGGCCAATACCCGATTCCCATCGAGATCGTGCATTGGAATGGGCCCTTATCCGACGTGAAGCGCAGATTCTTGATTTCGGTTCGCAGGCGTTCGGCGATGACAACCGCACCTTCAAGGTCCGTGTCCTCAAGGATGACGACGAACTCCTCGCCGCCGTAGCGCGCGGGCACGTCAGTTTCGCGCAGATTCGCACGGAAACATTTGGCGACCTGCCGCAAGACCTCGTCGCCCGCCGGATGTCCGTGGGTGTCGTTGACGTTCTTGAAATGGTCGATGTCGGTGAGCACCAACGCAAACGGTTTATTGGTGCGCCGATGGCGAGCGATGGCTTCGTCGAGCCGACTCTGGAAGGTCCGGTGATTGACCAGACCGGTCAGGCCGTCCGTCGTGGCCATCTCTTCCATGCGCGCATAAAGGTTCGCGTTCTGCAGGGTGACGGCCACCTGATTGGAGACGACCTCCAGCAATTCCCGGCGCTCGACCGTGTATCGATGAGCCTGTGAGTGGCCGACCACGAAGGTTCCGATCGGTTGGTCCTGAACGATCAGGGGCAAGACCAACATGGATTTCAGCCCCTGGATCGTCTGGCCTTCGCCAAACACGACAGGCTCGTGGTCGCGCAGGTTGCCACCGTAGGGCAGGTAATGGCGGTTTTTGACGACCATCGACACCAATCCCGTATTATCGGTGAAGGCCTCTCCTTTCCAAGATTCGATCTGTTCAAAACCTTCGCCATGGGCGACGGCTTCGACTGTATGGGTGTCGGTTTCAGGATCGTAGGACGTGATGGCGGCAACATCGTAGGGAAGCATTTCACGCGCGGTTTCAAGGGCGACCTCGAAGACCTCCGCTGGCGTCAGAACGCTGTTAAGACGTCGACTGGCCTCAAAAAATCGAGAGAGTTCGTGGCGGCTCTTTTCAATACTGGCAAAAAGTCGTTCGTTTTCGATGGCGCGAACAATCCATCCTGCGGCTTCTTCGACGACATGGGTGTCTTTTTCGGAGAACGGGCGATTATCTTTGCGGTCGACACAGAGGACTCCGCGCAGATGGCCGCCTTCGACGACCGGAATACCCAAAAACGCGCTGATGTCTTCGGCTTCGCGATAATAGGACAGGCCACGGAATCCGGGGCGAATGCCTTCCAAGGCAACGGGTTCGCGCCGACGGGTGATGCCACCGATGACGCCTCGGGCGGGTTCGATTTCGCCTTCGATCACCAAATCCGAGTCGCTGACCAATTCCTTGATGTGCAGGCGCTCGCCGCGGACATCGAGCCACATCAGCACCACCGTATGGCAGCCGAGACCGGTCTTGAGCAGCGAGAGGCTCGCGTAGATGGCCTGATTCACCGAATCCACAGCGTCACGGGTCGTCAGATCGAGGCGTTCTTCTTCGCTTAGGGTCGAGTCGCTGCTGGCGTTCAGAAGACGAAACTCCCGTGCTTGCCGTTTGACGCGCTCCCGCTCTTCTTCGACATCTCGACGATGTCGCATGCGCCGTTCCAGCACCTCGGCACCATGGATCGCAAATGCCAGAGCGCCAAAGACGGTCAGGAAGGTCACACGGGTGGTCAGAAGTACGCCGTCGATTGGCTGAGGCCCAAGCCATGTATGCAGGCCAAGAAGAACCAGGCCCGTGAACACCGAAACGACGCCTGCGAATCGGGTCTGGAAGGCGACAACTAGGGCTAGGATCAAGTAGTTGAGGGGGAATGCGTCGACTTCATAAGCCGATGGCAGATCGGCGGCGATGAATGACGCGACCAGAATCGTGATGCCGAGTTGAAGCTCCAGAGCTCGGTCAACATCTGCCCGGCGTTGCCACCAGAGACGGACCAGGAAAGCTGCAACGGAAGCGGCCCCGGCGAACATCAGCCACGAAATGTAGGGGGTGATCGTCTCGAGGACGCGAGTGGCCCAGAGGCCTCCGATGGCAACGGAGCCAATGGTCGCCCATTGCAGTCGTGTTTTTCGATTTCGGGGACGTGAGTCCGTCGTTATCGCCATGGGAACCCTCCTTGGTTCATGGTTGGTCCGCGACTTCGGGCACTTTTGGTGCTCCGAAGGGCGAGGCCTCTACCGCGTCGAGTACATGCTGCTTGAGGATGGCATCGACGTCGTCTTTGTACTCAACTTTCAACACGGCACCGGGCAAC
>JBFFMO010000865.1:0-2633 GCA_041554035.1 Allomicrovenator sp.
ATATTGTTGACGGCTCGGCATATATTTACCGGGCTTTTTTCGCGATCAGGAACCTTTCGAACTCGAAGGGTGAGCCGACCAACGCCATCTACGGTTTCATCCAGATGTTGCGAAAGCTCCTGGAGCAAGAGAACCCCGATTATCTGGCGATGACCTTCGATCCTTTTGGCCATCCAGAGCCCGGGTTTCGATGGGAGCTTTATCCCGAATACAAAGCCAATCGCGACGAAATGCCTGGCGATTTGCGCTCGCAGATCCCTTGGTTCCAAGAGTTTGTCGAAGCGATGAGCATCCCGGTACTGGTCGTTCCAGGCATGGAAGCCGACGACCTGATCGCGACCTTGACCGAAAAGGCGCTCAAAGAAGATCTGCAGATCTGCATCGTGAGCGCCGATAAAGACTTGATGCAGCTGCTTGGGGACCCTCGAGTTCGCATGATCGACACGATGCGCGACAAGGTCTTTACCGAAGTCGATGTGATCGAACGTTTTGGCGTGCCGCCGGACAAGGTCAAATACGTGATGGCCCTGTCCGGAGACTCTTCGGATAATGTTCCGGGAGTCCCAGGAATCGGCGAAAAGACGGGCGGAAAACTGATCGCAGAATTTGGTGACCTCGAGGCTGTCCTGGCCAATATCGACAAAGTCTCGGGCACCAAGCGCAAAGAAAACCTGACGAATTTTGCCGACCAGGCCCGGCTTTCGCTCGAGCTCGTCACGCTTAAAAACGATTGTGATATTCCGCTCGACTTGGACGCGCTGCGGATGTCCGCGCCCGATGTGCCGGCATTGACCGAGCTGATGACTCGCCTCGAATTCAAAAATCCGCTGCGTGATATCCAGTCGTGGATGAAAAAGAAGGGTTTTATTGAGGGCCACGCGCCGCCCGTGATGCCTGAGCCGGAGCGCATGGCTTCCAAAGTCACCAAAGGTTACCGCATGGTCACGACCGAGGCCGACCTGGCCGAAGTTGTGCGAGATATCCGTCGAGCCGGGCGGCTGGCTGTGGACCTCGAGACCACCGCGATCGACCCGCTGGATGCGGTGATCGTGGGTGTTGCCTTGTCGTGGGAGCCCCATACGGGTGTCTACATCCCGACCAGCCATCGTTATATCGGCGCGCCTAAACAGCTTTCGACCGAATACGTGATGGAAGCCCTGCGATCGCTTCTGGAGGACCCGGATTTCCCCAAGATTGCCCAGAACTACAAATACGAGTGGATCGTGTTTGGACGGCATGGAATCACGCTGCGCGGCATCGAATGGGACACGATGTTGATGAGCTATTTGCTCGATCCAGGCAAGCTCTCGCATGGGCTGGATGCCATCGCGGCGGATTATCTTCGCCATGAAACGATCAAGTATTCGGACGTGACGGGAACGGGCAAAAACAAGATCAATTTCGAGATGGTCGATGTCGAGCAGGCCACACAATACGCGGCCGAGGACGCCGACATCACCCTGCTGATCTGCGATAAACTCGCCCCTACGATCGACGAAGCCAAGCTGCGCAATATCCACGACGAGATGGAGTTGCCGCTCTCGATCATCCTGGCCCGCATGGAGCGCGCCGGAATTTCGATCGACACCTCGGTCCTCAAGATTCTGGGCGCCGAATTCGGTGAACACCTTGAAAAGCTGCACGCCCAGATCAACGAGATCGCCGGTCAGCCCTTGAATCCCAACAGCCCGCTCCAACTGCGCGAAGTGCTTTTTGATAAGCTTGGGCTTCCGATCAAAAAGCGAACCCGCACGGGCCCATCAACCGACCAGTCGGTGTTGGAGCAGCTTTCCGAACTGCACGAATTGCCGGCCTTGATCCTTGAATACCGCAGCTTCTCGAAGCTCAAGGGCACCTATGTCGACGCATTGCCTGAACTGGTGCGGGCCGATACAGGACGAATCCACACGGACTTCAATCAGGCCGTCACGGCGACGGGTCGTTTGTCGTCGTCGAATCCGAACCTGCAAAATATCCCGGTCAGAAGCGACTACGGCCGCGAGATTCGACGAGCCTTTGTGCCTGCAAAGGGCAAGAAGCTGATTTGCGCCGACTACTCGCAGATCGAGCTTCGGATCATGGCCCATATGTCGGGAGACCCAGAACTGGTCGAGGCCTACAAAACGGGACAAGACATCCACAGCCTGACGGCCTCCAAGATCTTTGGCATCGAGCTCGCCGACGTCACAAGCGACCAACGACGCGCCGGCAAGACGGTGAATTTCGGCGTGATGTACGGCATGGGAGCCAATCGCCTTGCCCGTGACCTGAAGATTTCGCGCAAAGAAGCCAGGCAGTACATCGAGAATTATTTCGACCGATACAGCGTCGTAAAGACCTTCTTTGATCAGCTTCAGCACGAGGCGCGCGACAAAGGTTATGCCGAGACCCTCTTCGGGCGCCGACGTTTGTTGGCCAAGATCGACGGGTTTGGCGGGGCTCAACGCGCCTTTGAGGAACGAGTTGCGGTGAATATGCCGATCCAGGGCACCGCCGCGGACATCATCAAAAAAGCGATGCTCAATATTCAGGAGCGCATCGACACCGAAAATATCCCCGCTGTGATGCTGCTGCAGGTCCACGATGAGCTCATCTTTGAGGTCGACGAAGCCATCGCCACCGAGTTCGCGGAG
>JBFFMO010000866.1:0-2632 GCA_041554035.1 Allomicrovenator sp.
GATATTCGTCTGGGTGGCGGAGTTTGGCGTGGGGTGGCGCGCGTGATTCCCCCTGTGGGCGATCCGATTGAGGCCGCAGCGGCGCCGCTCGCCGTGACTCAGGCAAACACGCAAAACTTCCTGAACATTTTTGGCGGCTTGATTCTGATGATCGGTTTTGGATTCATGTCCTACCGAGGTGTCCTGATTGTCGCCGGCAAATGGAAGACATGGAAGCAGGGCCGTCAGAAGCGTCGGCAACGGGAACAAGCTTTTGATGTCGAAGAGCGAATCGTTCCGCGCTTTCTCGATGAACCCGAAGGGAAAATCGCAAGTCGGCGTGATGTGGCTGGTTTGGTGTGGGATGAATGGCGCCTGAAGCCCATTCCCGGGTGCACGATCACCGCGAAACAGGGGACGATGGAATTGGCCGTGATTTCGGACAGCCTGGGGCGATTCCGTTTCGACGGCATCGTGGACGGCGCGTGGGAACTTCGAGTCGATTGTGTGGGATTTGTTCGGGGTAACCTCACGCTCAATGTTCCTCATGACGGTCGTCTGGCCGCGATGCGCTTGGATATGATTGCCGTGCCGCTGAAAGTTCGTCGGCTCTACCAGGCCGCGATCGAGGCCGTGCGGGGCGACGACCCCTGGGGCCGACTCTCTCCGCGCGAGATCGAGGCCGAGGTTCAAGAACGTTTATCTCTGAACCTGGCACTTCCCGAAAACGCTTCCTTGATCGATGTGTTGAGTGAAATCACCGACGCGGTCGAGGAAAGCTATTTCAGCGGCCGAGTTTATGACGAGGCGTTCTGGCGTGAGATACGAGAACTCGTGATTGCGTGGCGAGAAGGAAAAGGAGCGGAGATATGATCTCACGTGCCATTTTTCTTGGGTTGCTGCTTGTGGCGTCACCTGCATTTGGAATCGAGGACTACGCCCCGGCCAGCGCCGACTGGTACGGCATGCAGGAATTTGTGCAACTCGGAGAAAGTCTCGGGTTCGAAATCGTGATGAGCGAGACCTTGGATTGGAGCCAGTTATCCGTGGCCGAACCCGTGGTCATCGTTTACCCACGCAATGAGCTCGACGGCGACAGCCTGGCAGACTGGGTCGGTGATGGCGGAAGAGTCCTGCTATTAGACGACTTCGGCCAAAGCGCTTCGTTTCTGGATCGGCTGAATGTGACACGGATTGAGCCATCGTTGGGAGCCTTGCCACATAACGATTTTGCGGACGAACTCCCTGGGTTCCCTGTATTTCATCCTCAAGGCCGACATCCACTCATTGACGGTGTTCAAACGGTGGTGGCCAATCACCCCAGCGTGATCTCGAATGATGGTGGGCCCGTTGTTGCTTTTTCAGCGGGCGGGGCGTTGGTTTATGACATGAATCTGGGCGATGGAAAGGCCATCCTCATGTCGGACTCAAGTCTTTTCATCAATCAAATGCTCGGGATCGCGGATAACGCGACGCTGGCTCAAAATTCACTTGAGTATATCTGTCGAAATGAACGGCCGTGCCGGGTGCATTTTTTTGTCGGCGATTTTGCCAACGTGGGTTCTTACAAACGTCTGGATGACGGTGTGAACCTTGACCAGTCCGTGGGGACGATCAATCGATTCTTGTCGAAATTCATGGACGCACTTCCTGGCCACGAACTTCTCTTTTACCTCAGCCTTCTGCTCGGGATCGGCATGGCCGCCTACCTGTGCACCGTCTTTCCGCTCAAACGCATGCGCGCCTACTCTGCATTTGTGGATGACTTCTACCGGCCGATACCCGAGCCACAGAGCGAGTTTGATTGGAATTTATCGCGGTTTGGTTCACCAAACAGACGACTGAATTACGCGCTTCCCTTGTCGATTCTAAAAGAGCTCTTCGAAGAACTCTTTTTGAAAGACCTGGCATTATGGCCCAGCGAGCCAGGGGCTCGCCCCAACATCGAAGCGATGACGGACCTCTTTGATGAGAAGCATCTTCGGGGTGAATCCGAGGCGGAGCGCAGAAAGGCGCGAGCCGACCTATTGCAACTATTGGTTGAACTGACTGCGATTCCTCCGAGAAATCGCGTATTCCTTGATAGCGACGCCCATTTTGGGGCCGCAGATTTGCTTCGTCTTAACCGACGTGTACTGGAAACTCTTAAGAGAATGGGGCTCGACGATGAATACAAGCGACGAAAACACGGCGACATCTGAATCTGCGGCGAGCATCGCCGAGGTCTTGGATCGCGTGAAGACTGAGGTCGGCCGTGTTTTCATTGGCCCCCCTTCGGTGGTGGAAGGCCTGCTGGTGGCGCTGCTCGCCAACGGTCACGTATTGCTGGAAGGCGTGCCAGGTGTGGCTAAAACGACGCTTGTGCGCGCGTTCTCGCAGACGATTGCCGCAGAATTCAAACGGATTCAGTTCACTCCGGATCTCTTGCCCTCCGACATCACGGGCGTCTACATCCCGAACCTGCAATCGAATGAATTCGTGATCCGAAAGGGGCCCATTTTTGCCAACGTGATTCTGGGCGATGAAATCAATCGTGCGCCCGCAAAAACGCAATCGGCGTTGCTGGAAGCGATGCAGGAACATCAGGTCACGATCGAAGGCGTGACCCATCGTCTGCCTGAGCCCTTCATGGTGCTGGCGACGCAGAACCCGA
>JBFFMO010000867.1:0-2631 GCA_041554035.1 Allomicrovenator sp.
AGTCGAGACCACTCTTGGGGTCGGCAAAGGCCACTGCGGCCCGGGTGACAGTGCCCGTTACATGCGTCGCCGTAACCTGTCCTGGAGACAGAATCGTCACGGCGTTGATGAATCCGGCCACGACAGCGAGCACGACTCCGCCGACCAAAAAAATGCGGAAAAATTGTGGACGACTGGGCATACGAAAATCCTGAAGGCCAGCCAGTTTGTAAGGAACTTGTAAGACACTTTCCCGTGAGCAAATCACGCGAATCTCGTCGTTTAAGAACCACGAGGCGAGCCACACTAGGCCCTCGTTTTCCGTGCGGCAAGGGCTCTCTCACTGACTTGCCTGCCGACGAGCAGCGTGCGATGTTCCGCGCGTATTTGATTTAAGGGAGAAATGAAATGGATTTGAAGCATGTGGCGGCCATTGTCGGGTCAGCGTTTGGGATTTGTGCACTGGCTTGCAGCGGCGTTCAAACAGCCGATGACATTCAGCTCGTTGCAAAAGGTGAGAGCTTTGCAAACCTCACCGAAATTTCTGGGAACGTATTTCCTGCAAGTCGTCCAACCGTCTCGGCATCGGGTTCGGTGGTTTTTGAGTCGTCAAAGGACGGCAATTGGGATCTCTATCTCAAACAAAATCCAACGGCTCAGGCGCTGCAAAAGCTTACCAATCATGGTGCTGAAGACCGCGACCCTGCCTTTGCGCCGGATGGAAACCAGATTGCTTTTGCGTCCAATCGAAGCGGCAATTTCGACATCTTCATTCTGCGCACCGATGGCGGCACCGCCAAACGTCAGGTGACCGACTCGAACGAAGACGAATTTCAACCCGTGTTTTCTCCGGATGGAAGGGTCATCGCCTACACCCGCTACTCACGCGTTGATGGCCAATATTATATTTGGACCAAAGACCTTGATACCGACGCCAACGTACAGGTGGGGCCCGGTGTAAATCCTCGATTCTCCCCGGACGGCTCGACAATTCTGTTCCAGAAGCCTTCGCAAATGGGCGCAAAATGGTACGGGATTTGGACGATGGACCGTAACGGTGCGCGTTTGACCGAGCTGATGTCCTCGCAAGATTGGGGCGCAATTCAAGCTTCGTGGTCCCCTGATGGGAAGAAAATCCTGTTTGCGACCAGCAAGGGAGTTAATTCCGAAAGTTGGGAGATTCGAACTAAGACCGCGACCGGGACGGAAACGACCGATGCCGTCCAACCGTCTGGCATCAACCTCTGGGTGATGAACTCCGACGGTAGTGCGCTGACTCAGTTGACCACCCATCCTCAAAACGACACCTGGCCGGTTTGGACGGCAGACAATTTTGTTTACTTCACGTCGATGCGTGACGGTAAGGAGAAGGTCTGGCGATTCACCCCCTTGCTTCCCGATGGATACGTGCCAGTGGCCGCGGTTGTTGAAGCACCCGTTGCGACCGAAGCCGTTGTCGACGAGGCTCCGGCAACCGAAATACCAACCAATTAAGAAGTGGAGTGGGGGATGAAGAAAATAATTTTGCTGGGAGCTCTGGCGTTGACGTCGCTGGGTTGCAGTGACGACAAGGATTCTCAGCCCGAGGCCACCGGTCAGGTGGTGTCCGGGACTGTCTTCGACGAGGGCGGTCAGCCGTTGCCGAACGTGTCGATCACGTTCCGAACCGGCGTGTTTGGGGCCCTGACCCAGACAGCTACCACCGAGACCGACGGGCAGGGCAAATACTCGAAACTCGTCGACGGAAAGAGCGGTCAGACGCTTCTGATTTCCGCCCGGGCCGATGGTTACGCCGAAGCGCATCAACGCTCGGCGCTTTCGGGGACCGATGCTCTGTCGGCCAGTCTCGTCCTCACGTATGCCGACGCGATGGATTGCATTTCCGGCACCTGTTCCGGCGATGGGATCGCTCTTTCAGGATTGCCGGACGGTGTCGTCGGCAACGCCCGCACCTTTGACCCAAGTACGGAAATCGATGCATTTCCCGGGGATTTCGACGCGATCGAGGGCGACCTTCTTGTATCTGGTGGATTTGTTTGGGTGGGTCTGAAGGACTCCACCGGCGCTGATGTTTCGACGCTCGAAAAACCGGTGCGCATGGACCTTGAGTTCCAGCGCGCTTCCTGGCCCTCCGTCGTCGACGTGACTCCGGGAAACGGCCAGATCGACGTTCCGTTTTATGCCTTCGACGAGGACCTTGGAACGTGGAAACGCGAGAGCTCGGCCGTCCTTGTCGCTGCGTCGGGCCTGCCCCTGACCGAGGCCGATGCCGCCCTTTTGAAAAGCGGCGATTTCGCTCAGCGAGTCTATGCACGTGGTGAAGTGGGGCATTTTTCGTATTGGAATATCGACTGGCCACTTACTAACCGGTCTTCGACGCAGATCAGGTTTTCGCCGACCGCGACTCAAGCCCAGCTGATCGGAGAGACGACGGTTGGACGTTCGACAGGGATTCCTGGCGGAGCCGGGACAGCGAACGGGGGCACTGGCGCCGCCAGCGACCCTTCGGTCTTTTGTTTCGACGGTCCAAGAAGTGAGAAGTCGGACGAAGACATCGATGGCGACGGGATTGTCGGCGAGTCCGCAACAGGGACCCTGATCGTCAAAGCCGATGGCAAGTTCTACAAGATTTCCAAGACTCGCCTTTCCGAG
>JBFFMO010000868.1:0-2623 GCA_041554035.1 Allomicrovenator sp.
CTGGAATCGAACCGAGATGGACTTCAAGTGCGAAATCCGGGATCGGGACCTCCATGGGCGGGCGGGTTTGGTTCACACTAAGCCATGGCATCTTGAACGAAATCTACTATCCGCGCCTTGATCAGGCCTGTGTGCGAGATTTCGGCTTTCTGGTGGCCGGGCAGGATTTTCTGGCCGAAGAAAAGCGCGACACAAAACAGACGATCTCGTGGGCGAATGATGGCGTGCCTGCGTTTTCTTTGGTGAATACCTGCGTCGAGGGTCGATTTTCTATCTCGAAACAGGTCGTCGCCGATCCACGCCGCGACGTCGTGCTTCAGCGTTTGCGATTCACGGCATTGAAGGGTCGCGTCGAAGACTATCGCGTGTATGGATTATTGGCGCCCCATATTGGTGATGCCGGCCAGCATAATTCGGCGTGGTTAGGAGACTACAAAGGGCATCCGATGTTGTTTGCGCGTCGAGACGGCGTTTCGCTCGCGATGGCGTGTTCAACGGGGTGGGCAGGGCGTTCGGTCGGGTTTGTAGGCACCTCAGACGGATGGCAGGACCTGCATCAAAATGGCCAGCAAGAGTGGCATTACGAAGCCGCCGAAGACGGCAACGTGGCGTTATTTGGCGAGCTCCTGGGGATCGACGGTGATGTGGACGTCGCCGTTGGATTTGGCCGCACCTGGGGCGAGGCCGGCCATCGGGCGTTGGCGTCGTTGTCCCAGGGGTTTGAGGCGGCATGGGATACGTGTAAAACCCAGTGGGAAACATGGCATTCGGGGCTTTTGCGGCTTGGGACATCGCCTGAACAAGAGGCGTTTTATCGCGCGTCGATTGCCGTGATTCGTTCACACGAGTCGTCTCGATTTCCGGGAGGTCTTATTGCCAGCCTTTCGATTCCCTGGGGAAGTTCCAAGGGCGACGGTGATTTGGGCGGTTATCACTTGGTATGGCCTCGCGATTTAGTCGAAAGCGCAGGCGGCTTGCTGGCTGCGGGAGCCCATTCGGACGTGCTCCGTGTCTTACGGTATCTCGCAGTAACTCAGGAGTCCGACGGCCATTGGCCCCAAAACATGTGGCTCGACGGCACGCCTTACTGGAACGGCGTGCAGATGGACGAAACTGGATTTCCCATCTTGTTGGTTGAATTGTGTCGTAGTGAAGCCATCCTCGACCAAGAAACCCTTGAACTGCTGTGGCCGATGGTTCGTGCTGCCGCAGGTTTTCTGGTTTGCAACGGGCCGGTGACACCCCAAGACCGCTGGGAGGAAGACGCTGGATTTTCACCCTTTACGCTTGCCGTCGAGATCGCTGCCTTGTTTTGCGCCGCGCAGATGGCGGACGTATTTGAACCGTCGATTGCCCAGTATTTGCGAGATACGGCGGATGCTTGGGAAGCCGACATCGATCGTTGGACCTACGAAAAAAACACCACGATTTCCAAAGAGGTCGGAGTGGACGGGTATTATGTGCGAATCGCGGCGGCGGACCTGAGCGATGAGTTCATCGTCGTCAAGAACCGGCGCGCTGGACACGACCGCGCCCGCTCACAGAACGTGGTGAGCCCTGACGCACTCGCGCTGGTTCGTTTCGGAATTCGTTCGCCCAACGACCCCAGAATCCTCAACACCGTCAAGGTGATCGACCACAGGCTGCGCGTGGATTTCCCGCAGGGGCCCGTCTGGAAACGCTACGATGAGGACGGCTATGGGGAACACGCGGATGGGCATGCCTTCGATGGATTCGGAATCGGTCGCCCCTGGCCGCTGCTGACCGGGGAACGCGCGCATTACGAGTTGGCGCGTGGAGACCATGCTGAGGCTTTGCGTTTGTTGTCGACTCTCTGCGCTTGTGCTGGGCCGGGTGATTTGATTCCCGAGCAGGTATGGGATGGTCCCGACCTGCCTGAACCTGAATTGTTCTACGGTCGCGCGACCGGTTCGGCCATGCCCTTGGTATGGGCACACGCCGAGCATATCAAGCTGCTGCGCTCTTTGGTCGAAGGCCGGCCCTTTGATACGCCGTTGTCTGTGCAAGAACATTTCTCGCGTCCTGACCGCGACGTGGCTCGAATTCTTTGGCGCTTCAACCATAAAATACGCGCAACATTTGGACGCCCCCTGCGCATCGAAACGTTGGCACCGGGCAAAATCATCTGGACCATCGACGGGTGGGAAACATCCTCGGGCAGCGACTTGGTGGCTTCGGGTCTGGGTACGTTCCATTTCGACCTCGAGACCACAACGCCAGCGAGTCAAATCGATTTCACCTTCTTGTGGACGGATGAGCATCGCTGGGAAGGCAAGGATTTTTCGATCGCTTTGGATCCCCGGGAGTAAATTATGGCTGAAAATTCCGATGCCTTTGTGTTCTTTGGCGCGACTGGAGACCTGGCATTCAAAAAGATCTTTCCTGCGCTTCAATCACTGATTCGGCGGGGTAAGCTCGATATTCCGATTGTGGGCGTGGCGCGCGCTGGGTGGGGCATCGACCGGCTTGCAGAAAGGGCGCGTTGATTTCCGAGATGTCGATCTTGGCAACGGCCCCCGCGCTGATTTCGCGGATCGGCTCGTACGCTGCCAGGACCTTCTGTCCGCGGTAATCGAGCCCGATGATGCTTCCGGACTCCCCC
>JBFFMO010000869.1:0-2621 GCA_041554035.1 Allomicrovenator sp.
ATTGAGGACTGTAAAGAACAGGGTGACGCGTTCCCCGAGCCATTTAGCCTTAAAGAGTTTTCGGGCAGATTCAGTGTCCGATTAAGCGAAGAGCTTCATCGTTCACTGGCAGTTATAGCGGCGATGCAGGATGTTTCGCTGAATCATCTTTTGGTAGAAACGCTCGCGAGCGTCGCAGCCACACATCGAGCAATGGTTCGTAGCAGCGGCCCAGGAACGATCCCAAGTCTTCATTCATTTCTAGAGATGACGTCGTGGCCGGACGATGCCAAGACCCTTTCCGTGCGCGACAGAAAACGAGGCAAGACTTACACTCTGGCTTCTCCGTCTACCGACGCCGATGGCGTGCTGAGCGCTGAGATCGTCGCAGTGCACACCGAGCCGCAGCGTTCCAATACGAAGAAGCGCTAGCCTCAGGTCGGACAATGGCCGACATTAGGAAGACCATGAAAACGTTGGTGGGATATCTCGCGTTGGCGATGGCTTTGGGTTCCCTCGTTGGTTGTGAAGGCGAGCCGGGTTTTGACCGATTCCGCATTCAAGTACTGGGTTTGTGCATGCCCAGAACCAGGTTTTGGGTCTTATGTGGGTTAATCGCAGGTCATCTCTCGAGACGCTGAAGAGTTCGATAAAATCCGCTCGAAGCGCGGTGGCTGTTTTGGGTCGGCTTTCAGTCACTAATCTTTTGTACGGCCATCTGCTGTACATTTGGGTTGAGTGTCATTAGATTTGTGGTCAGAGGTTCCAGACGGAGGTCAGGTTGACTACAGCACGAATCGATATGCGAATTGACGAAACCATCAAGGCGGCCGCTGAGAAGGCCGCGGCGCTTCAGGGGATGAAAAGTCTGACGGAATATGTCGTGCGGCTCATTGAGAAAGACGCTGAGCGAGTGATTCGCGAACACGAGTCGATGACATTGAGAGATGACGTCTTCGATCGCTTCATGAATGCCTGCGAGGCAGCAGACGAACCGAATCAGAAGTTGCGAGATGCGCTTGAGTTTGCCGAGAAGAAGGGTTTTCGGTGATTCCCTCGCTCGTTTTTATTGAATTGGACAAAAGTGTCCACGACCGAGGTTCATTTGATTGCGAGAATCCGCAACTGAATGATTTCCTTAGACTCTATGCGGCCAGACATCGGTCGGCGGGCATCTCTTTGACGATGGTGCTCCCGGAGCGAGACAATGACACAGCGATCTGTGCATTTTACACGCTTTCGCATACCGAGATTGAGCGCGAGACCTTGCCGAAAGCCATCAGCAAAAAGCTACCGTTTTATCCTGTGCCGGTGCTCCTACTCGCTCAGTTGGCAGTGCATAAGTTGGCGCAAGGGCGGGGTTTGGGGAAAGTCACGCTGATTCAGGCGTTGAAGCACTGCGCGGGCATCAACGCGCATCTGCCTTCGTTCGCAGTGATCGTCGATGCGATAAACGACGATGCAAAGAGCTTCTACGAACAATACGGGTTTGAGGTTTTGGATAAGCATAATGGCCAGACACGGCTCTACCTACCGATGAAAGTGGTAACGGACCTCTTCGCATGAGGCCCGCGTGGTCACGATGCCGGGCTGGAGCCCGGCGCACCAGTCGCAATGCGGGCAAGATGCCCGCTTACCGGTCGCAAGTCGCAATGCGGGCAAGATGCCAGCGGACCGGTCGCACCATTGTCAATCCACGCCTCATCAGTTACCTATTCGCGCGTCTTTGCTGCTCGAGGTTTCCATGTCCACGTTCTACGTCACCACGCCCATCTACTATGTTAACGGCGAGCCACATATTGGCCACGCGTACACAACGATCGTTGCGGACGCGATGGCCCGGCATTACCGGCACCGCAAATTCGAGGTGTTTTTCCTGACGGGAACCGACGAACACGGCCTGAAAGTGCAACGTGCGGCGGAAGAGCGGGGCATGACCCCAAAAGCGCTTGCTGACCTGAACTCGTCGAGTTTTGAGCGTCTATTTAAGACGTTGGACATCACGCACGACCGGTTCATTCGCACGACTGATGCGGACCATAAGCTGGTCGTTCACGAGGTCGTTAAGCGCATGCTCGCAAGTGGCGACATCTATTTGGATGCGTACGCGGGTTGGTATTCGGCGACAGATGAGGCGTTTTACGACGAGTCCGAAATCGAAGACGGCAAGTGCAAGACGTCGGGTTCGGCCGTGGAATGGGTCGAAGAAAAAAGCTACTTCTTCAAGCTCAGTAAATACGAAAAACCGCTCCTGGAATGGTTCGAATCCCAGCCATGCCCTGTGCTTCCCGTGATTCGCCGCAACGAAGTCGCGTCCTTTGTGTCGGGCGGACTTCGTGACCTGTCGATTTCTCGGACGACCTTTGATTGGGGCATCCCCTGGCCAGACGATCCCGAGCACGTCCTTTATGTGTGGGTCGACGCGCTCACCAACTATATCACGGGTGTTGGCGCGTTCAGTAACGACGAGCTTTTCAAGAAATTCTGGCCCTGCGATATCCATCTGATCGGCAAAGATATCCTGCGTTTTCACGCCGTGTACTGGCCCGCATTCCTGATGAGCGCTGGCATTGAGCTGCCCAAAGAAGTGTTCGCCCACGGTTGGTGGATGAGCGAGGGGCTCAAGATGAGCAAGTCGCTGG
>JBFFMO010000870.1:0-2615 GCA_041554035.1 Allomicrovenator sp.
AGCCGCTCACCGCTCACAGCTCACAGCTCACCGCTCACCGCTCACAGCTCACAGCTCACAGCTCACAGCTCACAGCTCACAGCTCACAGCTCACAGCTCACAGCTCACTTAGATTTGACCCGCAGACGCCGAACCTCCACAATGCGTGGCATCCGTCCTCCTGAACGCGAACAGGAACCAAAGACATGTCTATTCGTAATACTTTGCGACTGGCGTCCCTCATGGCCGCCTCGCTTTTCTTCGTGGGCCAAGCGCAAGCCAAGCCGCCCGCTCAGTCCGCATTCTGCGTCACCTATCCGGATGCGCCTGCGTGCACACCAGGTTTCGTCGATTGCACGACCTGTCACACGGTCGCGCCGGCCCGGAATGCTTACGGGGCGCAGCTTGAAGCCGTGATGCTGCCAGGCGCCGAACGTCCACTTTCTGAACAGGACTTCCTTTCGGCGTTCCCCGCAGCACTTCGCGCGGTCGAAAACGACGATGCCGATGGTGACGGATTTTCGAATCTTGAAGAGTTTGTGGCCGGCTCCAACGCCAGCGTCGCAAGCGATACTCCTGCTGGCGAAAACGCCTGCAACGCGATCGACTATCGCCCTGCTGGCCTGGACGTCTGCGCGTTCGACCCCGCCTACGTGTTCAAGAAAATCCGACTCGATTTTTGCGGCGAAGCACCCAGCTACTCCGAAATGAAGGAATTTGAGGCCAATCCAAGCGTTGAGGGACTTCACACGACGCTGGATGCCTGCCTGAAGTCTGAGTACTGGATGGCCAAAGACGGCGTACTTTGGAATATGGCGAGCGCAAAAATCCGCCCCATTCAGGCCATCAAAGCCGGTGATGGCGCGGGCCCCATTCCTCTTGCCGACTACGACGACGACTACAACTATTTTGTGTACGCGACCTCTGGCCAGCACGACGCGCGCGAATTGCTGACCGGCGACTATTTTGTCGAGCGAAATGACGGCGAAACCACGACGTACACACCGTGGCAACGCAACCCGATTCAGGACGTCAATTTACGCGGCTACGAGTCCGCCCAAGCCGTCGTGAAAGCACGACGCACAGGTATGCTCACGCATCGTTGGTTCTTGATGAGCAACACGATGTTCACCGGAATTCCGCGAACCACGGCAGCTCAGGCTTACCGTGCCTATTTGGGCTTCGACATCTCGAAACTCGAAGGCCTCGACGACGTTCCCGGCGAGCCAAAAGACTACGACAATAAAGGCGTGACTCGCCCTGAATGCGCGGTGTGTCATGCGACGCTCGACCCACTGACCTACCCGTTTTCGACGTACGAAGGCATCGGTGGGGGTGAGGGTGGTTTGGGCGAAAACTACATCCCGTTCAGCTATAATCCGAGCCGAATGGATCGTTTTGCAGGCGTCGATGGCGCCTCGGTGGTCAACACCCCAGAAGCCGGAATCCTGCTCGGCCAACCCGTTGCGAACTTGAAAGAGTGGGCCCAGGTGGCGGTAGCGAGTGACCCGTTTGCTCAAGCGCTCGTGGGCGATTTCTGGAAATTGTTGCTCGGCGAGGAGCCTCGCCCAGCCGAGCTTCAACAATTTGAATACGTGTGGCGACGTTTCATGGACGAACACGAATATCGTGTCGAGCCCATGTTGCACGACATCATCATGACGGAGGCCTACGGTGTTCCATAAACACGCCGCTTCACTTTTGCTGGCCTTGGCGCTTGCCTGCGTCGCTTGCGACGACAAGGTTGCATCAACGCCCACAAATAACGACACCGACGCTGGCATGGATGCTGCGGCCGACGCGGCCGATCGCGACGCGGTGCTTCAAGTTCTGCCCTCGACCAAGTCGCGCGTTCGCTTTAAAGGCGGAGTTCGCTGGACCAATCAGTTGGCACGCGGCCTTGGGCTGGATCGCGCTGAAATCTGTAAGGAGTTTGGTGAATACGATTGTGCCGCCGATGTTCATTTCATCGCGTTGGGCGGCGTAGAACCTTATAATTTGCGCATCAACGAGCCCCTGCCCATCGCGCCGTTGACGGCCCCGATTGCGGTGGACCGTATCGCCCTTTCGGCCTGCACAAAACGTGCGGATTTGGACGCGGCAAATGGCGCGACGGCCATTTTGTTTAAGGAACTTGGTTCGGCTCCAGAGCCCGCGGCCTTGCGGGCCATGGGCAATCGCCTCTACCAGGAATTGCTGAGTCGTGATGCCGAACCCGCAGAGCTCGACGAGCTCGAGGCGTTCTGGACCGAAGTGCAAGACGCCGGTGCTGACGCGCCTGCGGAATGGGCTTCGTTTGCTTGTTATGCAGTGGCCACGTCCACTGAGATGCTCTTTTACTGAGGAACGGTCATGACTAAACTCGATCGTCGAAATTTCCTTCGTGGCGCAGGCGCTCTTGGCGCCGCGGGTGCCATGGGACTTGGCTCGTTGCCCTTTCGTGCTGAAGCTGCCGACGAGGACCGCACGCGGTTTTTGATCGTCATCGGCGCCGCCGGTGGGGCTTCCATCATCGACAGTGTGATGGCCATTCGTGCCTCGGAATCGGCCAATGCGGCCACCATCAACACGTTTCCGGACGCGTTGGTGCAGTCGATCGACGGGACGCCCTTTCGCGCCGTCGACCTCGACCGTTC
>JBFFMO010000871.1:0-2615 GCA_041554035.1 Allomicrovenator sp.
CAGGCCTCAACGGGGATACTCGTGATGGTTTCCGAGAGCACCTGACCCAGCATCACGCCGACCCGACTCAACGCCAGCAACGAAAGCAGGGCCGACGCCATGAAGACGATATCTCGGGCGCTCAGGCGAAATGTGTTCAGGCTTCGTCGACCAAAAACGAAGAGCGTCACCATGGCCAGCAGCGTGAACAACACGACACCGGCAACCACCTGGCCGCGGCTCAAGAAGGTGCTTTCATCCAACATCGCTTCGATGATGCGGCGATGCCGCTCGGTGACGACCTCTCCTCGATTTAAGAGGGTCTGTCCGCGCCGCATCTCTTCACGCACGAATTGGTCGTCCACGCTTGCGACGGCGGCTTCACGTTTCTGAACGGTGATGTCGGGATTGATGAACGTGTTGGGCTGGATGATCGAGTTCGCCGTCGAAAGAATCGCGGTTCGCAATTCTCGGTCGCCAACGGCGGATAAACGGCGGGCGCCGGCTTCTTCCACAAGCGCCGGGACGCGCTCCATGGTCACAAATCGAGCTTCGATATCTGAGACCAGATACTCGATAAGAACCTTTTCTCCGCGCATTCTGCGAAGGAAGATCCCCCGTTCTTGCTCGTCTTCCAGAGTCCGTCGCCTCACCACGATGATATTCGTCATCACCTGCCCGACAATGTCGGCAAGCAGGACCTCGGAGTCTTCTTGAAATCCGTGGCGCGCAAACGTATCAAAATCTGAGTCACGCACCGACACACCAAGCTGGGTGTCAAAAACGTCCTTCCTGCGTTCCCTGGCAAATTGAAGACGCGACGCGACATCAAGGGACTCCAACAATGCAGCGGACCTCGCACTTGGAGGCATCTCGTCCACGATTCGGAGTCGTTCTGGGTTCCTGCGAAGGAGCTCCTCTCGGGCATGGGCTGTGAACTCCATGCGCATTTCGGAAAATGCTGCGCCCAGCCGGTCACGCAACTGCGACCCCATGCCTTCCTGCCAATCAAAGACGGCCGGAACCTCGCTCGCTGCGAGGTCTCTCTTGCGTTTGGATTGAACAACGTCTTTTTGAATGAACGTAAAATCGCGACTCACCAACACTTCAAACGGAGACGGTTCCCCAATGACCAGGGCCCGCAACGAATCGTCTCGCTGGTGCGTGTCGACCGTGACCATGAAGACCACGGCCCCAATGAACAAAAAGAAGAGGAGGAGCTGTGCGCCCACGCCGTTGATTGCCGCGTCCACGACGGTTTTCCGGGTACGAACGACCCGTGAAAAAACGTTCTTACTCTTATTATGGTTGTTCTTGGCCATTGACCTTCCAGCTGGGACAAAGTCGTCATCGACACCGTCGTCAGCTTGCCCGGGCATGTTACATGTTCTGAGTTAGAACTACACCGTCTAGGTATTCTCACCGTCGTAGGCGCGCTCATAGGCGCTCACGATTTTCTGAACTACGGGGTGACGCACCACGTCAGTGGCTTCGAAGTGCACGGCCTGAATACCGGGAATATCCTTCAAAATACCCAAGGCTTCTACAAGCCCGCTTCCCTGGTGGCGCGGCAGGTCGATCTGAGTGATATCGCCCGTCACGACCGCCTTGGAGCCAAACCCGATACGGGTCAGAAGCATTTTCATCTGTTCGTTGGTGGCATTTTGCGCTTCATCCAAAATGATGAAGGCATCGTTCAAAGTTCTGCCACGCATAAACGCAAGGGGTGCCACTTCAACCATGCCTTTCTGAAGCATGTTCTGGGCACGCTCGGTGTCGAGCATGTCATGAATCGCATCCCAGAGTGGCCGCAAATAGGGATCGATTTTCTCTTGCAGGTCGCCCGGCAAGAAGCCCAGCCGCTCGCCGGCCTCCACTGCAGGGCGTGTTAAAATGATGCGTTTGACCTGCTTATCCATCAGCGCCTGAAGCGCCATGGCCATGGCCAGAAACGTCTTGCCGGTACCGGCAGGTCCCACCCCGAAAACGACGTCATTACGACGAATCGCCTCAACGTAGATCTTCTGGTTGATTCCTTTTGGCGCGATGGCGCGGTTCTTTGAGGTGACAAACACCGTATCAAGAAAGATGTCGGTGAGCTTCGCGCTTGGGTCTTTGCCCATGATCTCGACCGCTCGGACCACGTCAGCGGGCGTCACCGCAAAGCCTTTTCTTGCCAGAGCGTAGAGCTGCAGCAGGGCCAGCTCCGTCACTCTGGCGGCCACGGACTCACCCTTGATCACCAACGTCCCGTCACGCGCCCCGATCGAGACGTCGAGCGAGCGTTCAATCAATTTCAGATGCTCGTCGCGCTGACCGGTGACCACTCGGGCCACATCGGATTCCTCGAATTCAACTTGAATGGAAATATCGTTCACTGTTGCTCATCAAAAATCAGCGCATCTTCTTGTGACACGCTCGTATTGGTCTGGGTTCGCGGGCCTTCCAATTTGAAGCCTTCGCCAAACCGCTGATACCGATAAATGCTTGATGCGGGATAATCAAGGTCGGACGGTTCAAGAAGACCCTCCTCAACAAGAACGTCCAGCGTGACAGGAAATTTCTCATTCAGTGATTCATAGACTCGAAGCGCCTGATCCAGTCGTTGAATTTGGGCGTCGACAAGATAGGGTTCC
>JBFFMO010000872.1:0-2611 GCA_041554035.1 Allomicrovenator sp.
AATACCAGTGTACGTATAATAAACATACTTGGATTCACAACTGAATATATCTGGTAGTGATGATGTTCGGGGATAATTTGGGCGATTTTGTGGGGGCGGGAAAAGGCAGCATCGACGAGCGAAATGCTGTGGGAGCCGCCAACAACGATAAATGGGTGCGTGGCTGGTATATGTTGCCCAACCCCATGTACGGCTACTGGGAGTCGTCGTCGTTTGGTTACGAATACGGTCTTGAGCACAAGGTCAAGCAGGAGGCAAAAGCCTCCAAGCTTGTCCCCAATCGTTAAGCCATCGCCGCTTCGAGCGCGCTCTTGAGGTCGGCCATCAGGTCGTCGATGTCTTCGATGCCCACCGAAAGGCGAACCAGCCCGTCTGTGATCCCCAATGATTCGCGCACTTCCTTTGGAACCGAAGCGTGAGTCATGATGGCGGGGTGCTCAATCAAGCTCTCAACCCCGCCCAGACTCTCAGCCAGCGCGAAAATCTTGACGTTTTCCAGCATCTTGCGAGCAGGCTCCAACCCACCTTTAAGGAAGAACGTGATCATCCCACCTGGCCCCTTCATCTGGTCCTGAGCGATCTTGTATTGCGGGTGCGATTCAAGTCCTGGGTAAGTGACGCGCTCCACGGCCGGGTGCGATTCAAGGTACTTTGCAATCACCATCGCTGACTCAGCGTGTTGTTTCATGCGCAGATGCAGCGTCTTCACGCCGCGCAAAACCAACCAAGAGTCAAAGGGCCCAGGCGTGGCGCCGATGGAGTTTTGCAGGAAGCGCATCTTCTCGGCGATCTTGTCGTCGCTCGTGATGACGATGCCGCCGACCACGTCCGAGTGGCCGTTGATGTACTTCGTCGTCGAATGCACAACGATGTCGGCACCCAGCGCCAGTGGCGTCTGGAAGTAGGGGCTCATGAACGTGTTGTCCACGACCACGGGGATGCCGTGTTTGTGCGCGATTTTGCAGATGCCTCGAATATCGGAAATCTTGAGCAATGGATTGGTAGGCGACTCAAGCCAAACCAGCTTAGTTTCTGGCTTCAGCGAAGCTTCGAACACGGCGAGGTCACTCATGTCGACAAACGAGAAGTCGACGGCCTTGCCCTGAAGCACGCGCGTGAAAAGGCGGTACGTTCCGCCGTAGATATCGTCGCCGCTGACGACGTGGGCGCCGGGCTCCAACATGTGCAGGATCGTCGTCGTCGCCGCGCAGCCCGACGCAAATGCGATCCCGTGTTTCCCGCCTTCCAGACTCGCCAGGCAATCCTCAAGCGCATGTCGCGTCGGGTTCTGGGTTCGAGAGTATTCAAAGCCGGTATGCACGCCGGGTGAACTCTGGACGTAGGTCGAGGTTTGGTAGATCGGGGTCATGATCGCGCCCGTGATGGGCTCGGGAGCCTGACCGGCGTGGATGGCTCGAGTGCCGAAACCGTGCTGGCTGTGGGCTGTCTTTTCGTTATGCATTATTTGACTCTTTGTTGGGATGCCGAGGATCTAAGTGGAAAGATCTATGATCTGTCATTAGCGAACTTGGACGGGATAGCTCCACGCCCAATCTGTGGCCAGGCAGTCTTTATCGGCGCCGGTCAACATCACGAGGTATCCACCCGTTGGAAATCGCCGTGGATTCCAGAGGACCGGAAGCTCGAAATCGCCGTCTTTGTCGCGGGGAACACACTCCGTCAGCCATGTGCCACCCCCCACCGCTCTGCGATGGATGGCCACGTTGGGAAGGGTGCCGTGATAGTTGCCCCGCAGGATCCATGACCGCTCGTCGGTGATCACAGCCGGTAGGTCGTCTTCGAGGATGACACCTTGATGAATGAACGCCGCACGGTCCATGGTCGAGTATCCATTCTTATGGCACGAGTTCATGAGCGCGTTTTCGCTCCGATACGATTCACGAGGAATCGGCGTGCCGATTCCCTTCTGGTGGAAACCTTCGACGAATTGGACGGGGAGTGACGTGTGGGAGTCGGCCAACTCGAAATGCAGGTGGGCTCCGCCCGAGTAGCCTGTGCTGCCACAAATACCAATGATTTGACCGGCGCAGACGTCGTCGTCTGGCTTCACCAGAGCCCCCAGATACCGAAGGTGGTGGTAATGGGAGTAGGTGCCGTCGCCGTGGTCGAGGATCACGTAATTCGCGTCGTTCTGACACACGGCATCGGGGCAGCCGTGATTTGAGTCCTCTTTGATCGCCCAGACTTTGCCGCTATGGGACGCGACCACCGGGTCGCCTTCCTCGCATAAAAAGTCGACCGCGAACGACTGGGCGTTCCCGTGGGTTTCTGCGCCGTGAAACCCCTGAGTGACACGGGTTGTCTGGCCTTTTAGGAAGGGCAATCGATGAACTGGAGACCTTTGCGCGTGGCAGGACTGATCGGCGTCAAAGTACGCGCCGGCCATACACACCGGACTGGCCGGATAGCGGGCACATCCGGCAATCACGACCCATAAAACTGCAAATACCAGGCGCATCAAAACCTCCGGCCCTTGAAGTATCGCGGGCCGGTTGCGCTTTCAAGCGCGATCACTTGCGTCGAAGCACCCCATCGACGCTCGTGTTGATGCAAACCCGACCCTGAGTGGCTCGGTCGCTCGTCGTTTGAA
>JBFFMO010000873.1:0-2607 GCA_041554035.1 Allomicrovenator sp.
CATGAACTTCTCCACGATGCGCCTGACGTTCTTCTGTGCTTTGTTTTCCGCCGCGCTCGCCTGTGGCGGCGATAACGGGACCAGTGGCGCCAATAATAATACTAATAATACCGTTGATTCAGATGCCGGAACTGACAGCACCACAGATGCCGACGCAGGAACGATCGTTGACGAAGGCGTCGTGCCGGAGTGTACGAGCGGGGCTGACTGCGACGAGGGCGTGTGTTTGGAAGGAAGCTGTGTCGCCCCGACGTGCGCCGACGGCGCGGCCAACGGTGCTGAAACTGATATCGATTGCGGCGGCGCAGATTGTGGCCCTTGTGGAATAGGAAACGCGTGTGTGGCCGCTGCGGACTGTTTGTCGAGCACGTGCGATGCCGAGACCTGCGTCGCGGCGCCGACGTGTGATGACCAATCGTCCAACGGCCTTGAGACCGACGTCGATTGTGGGGGAGCGGATTGCGATGCCTGCCAGGACGGGCAGGTATGCGCTGTGGGTTCGGATTGCCTTAACGGTGTTTGTGATAACGGCTTGTGTGCGGCTCCGACCTGCGAGGATGGCGTCACAAATGGTGCCGAGACCGATGCCGACTGCGGCGGAGCGGATTGCGACGCGTGCGCGGTCGGAAAGGCCTGCACCGAAGACACGGATTGCGTGTCTGGTGTGTGCCAAGCCGGGGTCTGCGGCGCGGCCGTCTGGACCGACGTGTCGACTCATACGCGTCATACGTGCGGAATCCGAAGCGATGGAAGCTTGTGGTGCTGGGGAAGCAATACCATCCACGGGATTTTGGGGATGGGGGACACGGCGGACAGCTTCGTGCCCAAACGGGTCGGAACCGACTCAAATTGGGCGCAGGTTTCGGCGGGACTTGAGAATACCTGCGCAGTCCGCACCGACGGAACATTATGGTGCTGGGGGGAAAGGCGCGCGCTGGGACGAGACAGCAGCATCCTGCTACCGCCGGCATATTTTTCGCCTCTTCAAGCTGGCCAAGACACCGACTGGGTGAGCGTCTCTGTTGGTTATGCTCACGCGTGCGCGACGCGCACAGATAATTCGTTGTGGTGCTGGGGCCGTAGCTTCTACGGACAAATCGGTGACGGGACCGATGTAGACAGGCCTGAGCCCATCTCGGTGGGGGCTTATGGTGCTTCATTCGCCGCAAGATATCTTCACACCTGCGGGATTCGTGCGTCCGGCACCCTGTGGTGTTGGGGTCTGAACTCAGACGAGCAACTTGGTCGCGGCGGTGCGACCGCAACTCCGGAAACTCCGGCACAGGTCGGCAACGATTCCAATTGGAGCGCCGTGGCCACATTAGAAGACAATACGCTGGGGGTTCGGACCGATGGGACTTTGTGGGGATGGGGCGGCAAGTACACGATCCTTGAACCAGACGGTGTGACGAACACGCAGAACACGCCCATCCAAATCGGCAGCGCCACATCATGGAAGAGCATCTCCGGCGTGAGGTTTCACGCCTGTGGCATTCAGGATGACGGCTCACTTTGGTGTTGGGGCACGAATTCAAACAACCAAGCAAGCACGCTTCCCGATGCCCTCATTTCTCAGCCGGCGAAGTACGGGACCCAAACTTGGTCGAGTGTGTCTGTGGGAACTTTCAACACGTGCGGCATTCAGCCGGACGGCTCGCTATGGTGTTGGGGATCCAATCTTTTCGGACAGCTTGGTGACGGGACCGTGGATGACCGAGAAACGCCGTTCGAAGTCACGGTGCCGTAGGGAGTTTTATCGAACTTGAGTTCGGCGGCCGAATTACGTTTGCTCGCAGGGCTGGCAAGTCCCTTGGGGTGGTACTTTTTTTGTTCGGCAAACCCAGAACCCAAGAACAAGAAAAGCCCACTCAAAAGAGTGGGCTTTTCTGTATGTAGGGGCAGAACATCAGGCGGAGCCCGTTAGCCTTTCGAATCGTTTCGTGTATGCTCGCGGCACACGCTAAGTTGTTTCTGACGCAGAGGTATTCATGGAGTCGATGCTCTTGGCCTGGTTCGACCATACCTCAAGTAGTGGGTTGTTCTTAATCTTCCCAAGCCTCGCGTTTGTCATCGGCGTTCTTTTGATGATCGCAGGAAAGTCCAAGGGAACGAGAATCCCGGCGATGCTCTTCTTCGGCTATATCGTGGTCCACGTCGCCGCCATGGTGGGTCGCAGCTACGTGCATGAGTGGATAGCCGACAACGGCCAAGACGGTCACTTGGTTATCGCGTCGAGTCAGCCGACAGGAAATCTCATCAACGAGGAGCCCGAGCAGGAATGGGTCGGTAACGTGAAACTCGCGAACGGGGAGCTCATCGATTGGTCCGCCCCAACTCATTCCTTGCGAACCTGGCCGAACGCGGACCATTTTTTCCCTAAAACAAACCAAGTGTATCCAGTCCGCTATCGCGCAGCCCGATCCAGCTTGGTTGTGGTGCCTTTACCGAACGCAGCGGAGATCGACCGTTGCGCCAAGATCGGCCCCAAGGTTAGAGATCTGCAAGCACGTATCATGTTGTTGGAAGGCGAAGCGAAAGTTGCTGCGACCGCCGAGCGCGACGCCCTTCTTGCCCAAATGCGCGACTGTTCAAAGAAGCTCTAAGGGG
>JBFFMO010000874.1:0-2606 GCA_041554035.1 Allomicrovenator sp.
ATGAACTTCTTCATCGCCCAATGAGCGCGCGAGGCGTCGCCACGGGCCAGATGAATCGCGGCCAACATCTTATTTGCGCCCTCGGGCACCGGATGCACCGCCACCTGGGTATGAAGCTCTTTTAATGCCTCTTGAAAGAAACCCAGTCGAATCAAGAGTCCAGCGCTCTCAAGTCGAGGATTCTCGGGCACCATCAACGATGCGAGGTCCTCCAAATCACTGGCCGTCAGATGGCCTTCCGGCATCCTGACATCTGGTTTCCATCCTTCCTCTTTCATGCGCGACGCGGCGAGCCGGCCATACCAAGTCAACATGCCCTGATTGATGGTTTCTTGCAGGACACGGCGTGCCTGGTCACGTTCGCCCGCTTTCAGGTGCGCCACACCAATCCAGTAGGTGGCCTTCAAACCGAGGGTCAGCTCCGACTCATCACGCAGGTCGCCAAAATCCTTTCGAAGTCGCTCCAGATTCGTGATCGAGTCCGCCCAGTCTCCCTGCAAATAGTGGCTGAACGCGCTTCGCCACAGGGCGTCCGCAACAAATCCACCATCGCGCCCGCGCTTGATGACGGCGCTGAATTTCACCAACGCTGCGGCATGTTTGTCTTGATATTGAAGCAGCCGCCCCGCTTCGTACGTCGACTCCTCACAAAGATCCATATCCGGATATTCAACGCAGAGCCGCTCATAGAGCGAGATTGCGTCGGTATCATGATTCGTGCGGCGCAGGGCTCGCGCCCAGCCAAAGTAGATTCGCGGACGAACTTCGGGGTCTTTCACAAGCCGCTCGGCTTCCTCAAAAAGCTTCACCGACTTCGTACGGTCTTTTTCACGTTCGGCCTGGAGAGCCATCCGGAATTTGGTCCAACCTGCGACCTCTTTGCCGCTGACTCTGCGCAGCTTGGCGTTCTCGATGCTGACCTGCTTGGCTTCCTTGTAGCGACCACGGGCCACCAGATGCCGCATGCGATCGATTCGCTCCCCAAAGCTCAAAAACGACTTTTTATGTTTGCGCTCCAACGTCTCGATTCGGTCTTCGATCGTGTCGTTGACCTTCCATCCACTGGTCTTGCGATAGAGATCCAAATAGGCAGCCCCTGCCTCATCGATGCGATTCGAGGACTCAAGCATTTCGGCCTGAGCCAGGCGAACTCGGTACTTGTCCCAGGGCACCTTGAGCGTGTCATGAAGCAAATCAAGCTCGGTCAGAGCCCCATCGAGGTTCTTTTTGGAGTTCGTCTTGGCAGCCGCAAGAAGTTGCGACAGGTACTGACCTTCTTCTTCATCAAGCGTCGCCTTGATCTCACTTTCGTCTTTCAGACCCAGACGAGCCCGAGCGACCATCGCGACGACACCCTTGCCTGTGGCCAATTCCTGCAGGGTCTTTCGACCCTCAGCGGCAGCCCCGCCGCACATCTGCATGCGTGCAACGCCATAACGCGCCTCGACGCTTTCGAGCGCCTTGGCAGGAACGTCCTTGATGGCCGAGAGTGCATCTTTGCATTTGCCACTTTCAAAAAGACCCACCGCGGTCGACCACGCGGGATCGCTAATAACCGGCCCCAATTCCATCATGCCATCGCGCGAAAACACCACGCGAGGACGCTTGGCGCTTGGAACGAGTGACTCAAGTCTTTCGAACGAGTCTCTGGCCTGAGCCTGAAAGGTCGCGACCACTTCGAGGTCACGAAGTCGGGTGATAAATTCACGAAACTGAGCCTGACGCTCGATGGTCTCGAGGTCCGTTGGAACAGGCTCGACCTCGCTCGGCTCAAGGTCCGCCTCAAGGCGGCCCATCTCGATCAGCTCCTCGGCACTTGGGAGTCGCGAGTCACCGAGCACGGCACTTGGCGTCTCGGTCGGGTCGTCCTGAGATTCTTCATCGTTTCGCAATTCGTCAAAATCATTCTGAGCGCGCTTTGCGAGGTCAGCACTCAGAATCTCGCCCGTGATATCGCGTTCGGCATCTTCCACGGCCTCAAGAATCTCGTCCTCTTCGGCCGCGACTTGCTCGGTCGTGACGGCGACAGCAGGGGCTTCCACCACCTCGGCCGCATCCATATCTTTGGCGACTTCCGAAGCTTTTTCGGAATCAGCCGTGACCACACTGGGAACGTCCACCGACTCGACTGCTGATACGGGTTCCGTACTCAGACTCTTGGGCGGCTCGTGTTGGGCGAAAGCAGGGGCCGATAAGAACCCTGCCAACAAAATCAAAATGCACGAACGCATGACGCCTCTCAAATCTTGAACATCCTTGTTCACACCGTGAGTATACGCGTCTGTCCCACACGGGCAAATTATGTCGGGAGTCGGGCACGTGACAGAGTGTAAAGTTCTGTGTCACGCTGCGCAAATCCTGAACGATAGAGCCTCGAATGCCGGCGAAATTGGACTAGCGACGTCCGTTTTTTGAGTTAGAGAATCTCCCATGGAATCACTCGCACCGCTTCTGATGACGTCGATCGTCGTCTGCTTCCTGATGGGCATGGTGCTCTTCTATCTGCGCGGCCGAAATGGGGCTGAGTATCTGAAATATTGGGGCGCTTCGTTTTTCCTCATCGGCTTTCAACACGCTTATGCCATCTGGACTGCGTTTCAAGCCCC
>JBFFMO010000875.1:0-2603 GCA_041554035.1 Allomicrovenator sp.
CGCGCAGCCGCTCCGCGGCCAGCTCCGTGGGCGCACAGTGGAGCGAGGCGGCAACCGCGAATTGGGAAGCCCGAAAAGATCCGAATATGCCTGGCCATAAAGCCAACGACTTGATCATCTACGAAGTCCACCTCAAGGGGCTTACAGCCGACCCTGCCTCGGGTGTCGCGCATCCCGGTTCGTTTCGCGGTGCCGGAGAAATGGCTCCCTACTTGAAGGAACTGGGCATCACGGCGGTTGAGTTCCTGCCAGTTCACGAGAAGCCCCTGGATGGCGGTTATTGGGGGTATAATAACCTCAGTTTTTTTGCCCCCGAGATCTCGTATTCGAGCACCCAAGACCCGCTCGAGATCCTGGACGAGTTCAAGGCGATGGTTGACGCGTATCACTCGCTTGGCATCGAGGTGATCATCGATGTGGTCTACAACCACACTGGTGAAGGCGGGCTTTGGCGCGAGAAACTTGAGCTGAACGATACAAGTTTTGACGACGGCACCACGGCCCAACTCGCGAATTTTGATCCGCAAGAAGTGGCCGGTCTATTTTCGTTTCGCGGACTCGATAACGCGGCCTATTACGCGACTTCGGCTGATGGCCAGACCTATTGGAATAATACCGGGGTCGGCAATCAAACGCGCAGCAATAATACGCCCATGCGTAAGCTGATCATCGACTCGCTGCGCTTCTACGTCGAAGAGCTCCATGTCGACGGTTTTCGATTCGACCTTGCCCCGGTACTTGCCGAAAAAGATAAGTTCTACAACGAGTGGGATGCCGTCGCTGCGACGGTGCTGCAAGACATCATCGATGATCCGGTCTTGAAGGCGAATAACACCCGCGTGATCGCCGAACCCTGGTCTGTGGTCGGATTTTATCTTGGCCAATTTCCAAAATCTTCTTCGGGCGACGGGCGTGCGTGGGGCGAATGGAACGCACATTTCCGTGACTGGTGGAGAAGCTTTGTGAACAGCGACGAATTCCGTCTGAACAGTCGAGAAAACGTCGATGGTGGCGGGGTGATGACCGGTTCATTTGATGTGTTTGGAGACGACGGTCGCAAGCCTTACCACTCGATGAATTTCATCACGGTGCACGATGGTTTCACGATGTACGACCTGGTTTCGTACAACGAAAAACTCAATAAATGTGGTCCGTTGAATCCAGTGTGTTGCGATGCGCCGATGTCAGCGTGGTGCGACAAAAATAGTGGCGAAGATAATAACCGCTCACGCGATTGGGGCGACGAAGCCACCAAACGACAGATGATGCGCAACTTCTTTGTCGCCATGTTGGTCTCACATGGCACGCCGATGCTCTATGGTGGCGACGAATGGATGCGGACTCAGCTTGGCAATAATAACGCTTACAGCACGCAGGCCGATAACCAGAATAACTGGTTTCAATGGGGCAACTACAGGTCGAAGGACGAGGCTCATCGCATGCACGACTTTGTGCGCAGCATGATTCAGCTTCGTAAGGACCACGCCTACGCGTTTGCTCCCATGGAGTATGGCGAGTCTGTGTTTGCTTGGAAAAGCGCTCAGAACACCGATGAGGTGGCCTGGGACTCACGAAACGTGATGATGCACTACTACGATGTCGAGCGAGGCCCGGAATTGCTGGTTATGATCAACATGGAGCGTGGTCAGACCGACTTTGTGCTTCCCGAAGGGCGGACGTGGCGGAAATTGGTCGATACCCAGAATTACTTCGATCAAAGCGAGTACCTGTCCGCGAATGCCGACGATCTTCGCAAATCCTATAATATCGAATTGGCTGAGCCCGAAGTCGTGACGGGAACCAACTATGGTGTGACAGGGTCGTCGATCGTGATTCTTGAAGCGCAGCCCTAGTTGTCTCGACGGCTTGGCCGTCCGTCACTCTGCCGGTAACGCTCGGGACACCGCCGCCTCGAGCTGCTTTGGAGTGAAGGGCTTTGCGAGCAACGTTTGTTCCGTGAGCCGCCCGGCCAGGGCGAGGGCGCCGTGGTCGGCATGCCCCGACATGAAGAGGATGGGTAGTTCCGGGCGATGCAGACGTGCTTCCTGCGCAATCTCAGGGCCAGTGCTGCCCTGAAGCACCACGTCGGACAGCAAGAGATCGATGGGGGCATCGCTGAGGAGAATCGCCATTGCATCTAAATACCCCTCGGCCTCAAGCACCTCGTACCCACGTCGTCGGAGAACCGCGACGACCACGCGACGCACCGGGTCTTGGTCCTCGATGACGAGTACGGTCTTGGTGGTATGCACGATGGGTGGTTCGTGCTCGGCAGACGCAGTCGCTCCCACACTTGCCCGCGGCCAATACAGCGTGACCGTAGTACCACAGCCCACCGCGCTCTTCACCGAAACGGCCCCGCCGCTCTGACGAACGAGCCCATAGACCGACGCCAGACCCAAGCCTGTGCCGCCTTGACCGCGCCGTGTGGTGAAGAAGGGTTCGAAGATTTGCTCGAGGGTAGCCTCGTCCATCCCCTTGCCGTCGTCCTCCACCTCAAATCGCACGAAAGGCTGGAGGGGGGGAAGCCCCAGGCCCTCGTCGACAGTGCCAGGTGGAGCCGCCGCCGCCCGTAACTGGATGGTGCCGCCCCGGGCCATGGC
>JBFFMO010000876.1:0-2590 GCA_041554035.1 Allomicrovenator sp.
CAGCGCCGTCGCCGACGCCCGGGTCGCGACCGAGTACCTCGTCCAGACGGCCCAGGACCGGTTCCACAAATTGCAGAAACACTTCGCCGGCCTCGGTGAGCACCATCCCTTTTGGGGTCCGATCAAAGAGTGATTGCCCCAATTCGTCTTCCAATTTAGACAACTGAGCGCTCAAAGCGGGTTGGGTCAGGTGCAGCGCCTTCGCGGCGCGTGTCATATGGCCCTCGCGAGCAATGGCGACAAAGGTATGAAGGTGTGAGAGTTCCATGGGTACTCATAAGCAATCGTTATCGAAAACATAGAATGAATCAATTTCACTTATCATGCTAGCGAGACTAGGTTGCACTCAGTTAACGAACCCAGACAGGAGAGTGGGACATGACAGATTACAAAGCAGCAGCCAAAACGACGTTCACGACGTCGGCCGGAGAACACACCGCGTACAAGCTCGACACCTTGTCGGCGCTTGGGAAAATCAACCAGCTTCCCTATTCGATCAAGGTCCTGCTCGAGGCTTGTCTTCGTAACCTTGACGGAAAGATTGTGTTCGACGAGCACATCAAACAGCTCGCCGGTTACAACGCAAAAGACGTGGGCGAACACGAGATTCCGTTCACTCCAGGTCGAGTGGTTTTGCAGGATTTCACCGGCGTTCCAGCCGTAGTTGACCTTGCGGCATTGCGTAGCGCGATGGCTCGCATGGGCGGCGACGTTCAGAAAGTGAACCCGCTTTCACGCGTCGACCTTGTGATCGACCACTCGGTGCAGGTCGACGCTTACGGCTCGGCTGACGCGTTGCAGATCAACAAGGATTTCGAATTTGAGCGCAACCAAGAGCGCTACGAGTTCCTTAAATGGGGCCAGAATTCCTTCGACAACTTCGCTGTCGTTCCACCCGAGACCGGCATCGTTCATCAGGTGAACCTTGAGTACTTGGCGTCGGTTGTTCTGACGACCAAAGACGGCGTGGTCTACCCAGACTCGCTCGTGGGTACCGATTCGCACACGACCATGATCAACGGGCTTGGTGTGTTGGGTTGGGGCGTTGGCGGAATTGAAGCCGAAGCTGCGATGCTTGGGCAACCAAGCTACATGCTGATTCCCGAGGTCGTGGGCTTTAAGCTTACCGGCAGCCTTCCAGAAGGCACGACCGCTACCGACCTTGTGCTGACCGTCACGCAGATGCTTCGTAAGCACGGCGTGGTCGGCAAATTCGTCGAGTTCTTCGGACCGGGTCTGGATCACCTTACCCTGGCTGACCGTGCGACGATCGCCAATATGGCCCCCGAGTACGGCGCGACGATGGGATTTTTCCCGGTCGACCAGAAGACCCTCGATTACCTGGACCTCACAGGTCGCGACGAAAAACTCATCGAGCTCGTCAAGGCGTACACACAGCTCAACGGCCTGTGGCGCGACGATTCCTACGATATCCAATACACGAGCCAGATGAGCCTCGACCTTGGTCAGGTTCAGCCGTCGCTTGCCGGACCAAAACGTCCGCAAGACCGTATCGTGCTTAGCGAAATGAAGGGTCAGTTCAACCTCGAACTCACCAAGACTTTCAAACACGAAACGAAGCGCTCGAAGGCCGTGAAACACCATGGTGCTGAATTCGACCTTACCGATGGTGACGTTGTGATTGCAGCCATCACCTCGTGCACCAACACCTCCAACCCCGCTGTGATGATCGCCGCTGGTTTGGTCGCGAAAAAGGCCGACGCATTGGGCCTGAAAGCCAAACCATGGGTTAAGACTTCGCTGGCTCCAGGCTCGCGTGTTGTGACCGACTACCTTGATAAGGCCGGTCTGACCTCGCACCTTGAGTCCGTTGGTTTCTTCACAGTGGGTTACGGTTGCACCACATGCATCGGTAACTCCGGCCCGCTTGATCCGATCATCTCCAAAACGATTCAGGAAGAAGGCCTCGTGGCGTCGTCGGTGCTTTCGGGTAACCGAAACTTCGAAGGTCGTGTGAGCCCGGATACGCAGGTGAACTACCTTGCGTCTCCGCCTCTCGTGGTCGCCTACGCCCTTGCCGGAACGGTCGATTTTGAATTGACGAAAGACGTGATCGGTAAGGACAAAAACGGCAAGGATGTCTTCTTGAAGGATATCTGGCCGACCAATGCTGAGGTCCATGAAGTTATGGCTCGATGCGTGACCAAAGAGCAGTTCAAGAGTCGCTATGGCGCTGTATTTACGGGGCCGAAGGAATGGCAGGACATCCCAGCCGCCGAGGAAGCCATCTACGGATGGCCGGCCTCGTCGACCTATATTCAAGAACCTCCGTACTTCATGAATATGCCCAAGGTTGCCCAGCCCATCACCCCGATTAAGGGAGCCAGCGTGCTTCTGAAACTGGGTGATTCGGTCACCACCGACCATATCAGCCCCGCCGGGGCGATTCCCAAAGGCCCGGCCGAGCAGTACCTGCTTTCGTTGGGCGTTGATCGCAAGATGTTCAACTCGTTTGGCTCACGTCGCGGCAACGACCGTGTCATGACGCGCGGAACCTTCGCGAATATTCGAATCCAGAATCAGATTGCACCTGGAACGGAGGGCGGCTTCACCACCTATTTCGGGCCAG
>JBFFMO010000877.1:0-2585 GCA_041554035.1 Allomicrovenator sp.
AAGATCAACATCTATGAAATCGCGGTCGACACGGCTCGACGGCGAGGACTGCTCACGGAGATTTAATGAAAGCACGATGGTTGGCGTTGTTCTTGGTGTGCGCCGGTTGCGCGGACCTTGAAAGCCTACAAACCAAGCCATGCGACGAAGCCGCACCCGGCGTCAACGTCACCTGTGCCGTGGAAGGGTACAAGAACCGTGACTACGATCTTGTGATTCCAAAACTCACCCCACCCACTTCTGGTTATCCCGTGATCATCGCCCTGCATGGCGGTGGCGGCGACCGGAAAGGCGCGCTTCGAACCACCTGTCCGCTTGGCGATATCGACTCACCCGAGTGTTTACACGAAATGGCCGCGGACACCGGCTATGCAGTCGTCGCGCCGGATGGAACCGTGGGTGGACTGCTCGCGGGACGGACCTGGAACGCCGGTGGTGGAGTGGATTCGTGGCGATGCGTCTCGGGAAAAGCCTGTGAAGAAAACCTCGACGATGTGGCGTATTTCGACGCTCTCCTCGACGATATTTCAAAACGCATCAAAGTCGATCGAGACCGCGTTTTTGTGACCGGTCTGAGCAACGGCGGCGCCATGGCACATCGCCTGGCCTGCGAACGTTCAGAATCCATCGCCGCGATCGCGCCCGTCGCCGGCGCCCTTCAATTTGCGGTCTCGGGCACGTGCGAGCCCACCCGGCCTGTGGGTATCCTGCACATTCACGGTGCCGACGACCCCTGCTGGAAATACGAAGGTGGTGAACCCGAGTGCGCGATTGGCCAGAACGGAAAAAACCACGTTGGTGTCGAAAGCTCCATGAGCCGATGGGCATCGATTCTGGGGTGTGAGGGCCAACCGGACGAAGACCGACTCCCGGACACCTCAAGCGACGGCACCACCACCTTGCGACGCACTTGGTCCGGTTGTGGCGCGCGCTTGCAGTTGCTCAAAGTCGAAGGCGGAGGCCACACCTGGCCAAACGGCCAACCCTATCTTGGCGAGTCTGTGGTGGGTAAAGTGACGCATGACTTTGGAAACGAAGTCATCCTCGCGTTTTTTGATCGTTTTCCAGAATAGAGATCCTAAAATGAAGAATCTCTTCATTGGCGTTTTGAGCATCGCATTATTCGGTTGTGGCGAAGACACGACCAACAACACCGCGACCAATAACGCCGCGGTGTCCGTTACGTTGTTCTCCTACAAGTTTAATCCCAACAATCTCACAGTGCCCGTAGGCACTTCGGTGACCTTCATGAACCTAGATCCCGAGCGGCACAACGTGACGATCTCGGCCCTGGGTATCGATGAATTCATCGACCCAAGAGAGTCGTGGAGCTACACGTTCGCAACCGCCGGTGAATTTCGGGTCGAGAACACACTTTCGACAAACGGCATGGAAGCGACAATCATTGTTGAATGACGGAATCTTTCAGTAAGATAACCGCCCGACTGATTTGGAGGACAAAATGAGATATTCCGCGATTCTGTTCATCTTGATGTTGAATATTGGATGTGGTGACGACGCAAAGAAGGCCTCGGCCAGCAATGTTTCGTCCAACAACACGTCGGTCCCCAACCCATCCGGCAACACCCCTACGGGCTCGTTCGAACTTGGCAACGACGACGCGCTGATCTCCTCGCTCACCGTCGACATATGCCAGCTCGGTGAAGATTATTATGCAGCCAATATCTCAAAGTCCGACATTTGCACTTTGGATGGCCTCACCTCGGGGATCTATGGCCAGGCTGAATCTGATGCCGACGCCCGTATGAAGTGTCATTCAAGCTACGACGAGTGCATGACCCAACCCGCGCCCACCACTGGGGACTGCGTCATCAACGTGACGGGCTGCGACGAAAAGGTCTCCGTTTTTGAGACCTGCATCGAATTCCGGATTGGCTCGCTGAAGGCTTATACGGGCGGGCTTACATGCTCGAACCTCACACTTGAATCTGAGCTGCAAGATGTGGCAGATTCCGCAGAATGCACCCTGCTTGAAACCAATTGCCCAGCGCTTTTTGGCGAATAGAAACTCAACTTAGATTTATCTGTGGAGCCCCCATAATGAAGAACCTCATCATCGCTGTTTTGGCCGTCTCGCTGCTTGGTTGCGGCGACGACACCAAAAAGGCCGCCTCGACTAATGTGGAGTCGAACAACACCTCGACCCCCAACAACACCACGACCGGCAACAACACGACGAGCAACAACACCGCGGGCAACAACACCACGTCGGACAACAACACGTCGGCCAATAACATCACCGTCGATGTGCCCGAGTTCGATCTTGGTAACGACAACGACCCGATCTCAAGCATCGACGTTGCCAACGCCTGCGAGAAGACACAGGCGTATTTTGCCGCGAATCTGTCGGACGCAGAGGTCAAGGAATTCGGCTGCCTGCTGACCGGCGCATTCACCGCTGCTTTTGGTGAATCGGCGACCGACAGCGAGGTTCAAATGGCTTGCACGGACGCTTACAACGCATGTTTGGCTGAACCTGCGGACCCCAACCCCATGGAGACATGCGACTTGGCACCCACCGATTGCGCAGCCGATATCGGGTTGGTTGAACAATGCATTCAAGG
>JBFFMO010000878.1:0-2583 GCA_041554035.1 Allomicrovenator sp.
GACCTCACTCGAGAGAAGGTCTTCGTGATTGATGCCCCAGATGGGTTGAATCACCCCCTGAACTGACTTGCTTCGCTGGAATTCTTCGGCTTCGCCAATCGTTCTAAATGCAGGGCGAGAGGTGCGTCGCCCGGCCAAAACGGCAAACCAAGGCAAAAGGGATTGAAGTTCTGCATGGGGACTTTCGAATTTTGCGTGCATAAGCGACTCCTGATCATCAGTCCAATTCAACCTGCGCACCGTATTTACGGAGTCCAGTTTCAAAAAAGACGAAATGTGGCACGTCTCGTGCCGCAAAAGTTTTCTCGTCCGGCACGCATCGTGCCGCGCGCAGAGGTGCATAAATACTTGCTGTTCGCGGTGTCGGCCTTTGTGTAATGTAATCGAAACGGTACTTCGAATTTGTGGGTGGGTGTAGTGTCAGACCATCAATTGCCATTCAATCTTGCTCGAATCGTTCATCGTGTGATGACCGACTCCAGAGGTTGGCGAGTTGATTCGCTCATGAGTGAGCTGAAGATCAAAGACCGAACCTATCGGAAGTATAGGAAAGTTTTAATTGAACAGTTTCAGCCATTTATGAATGGCGATGGCGAGTCAAATCTACGTGAAGTCGCCGATGGCGAGTCGAAGTACCTTCGCCTTGTCTATGGTGACGAAGTGAAGCTCTACGACTCGACTTTTGTTTCGCGGGTCGCGGCACTTCATTATTCGCAACAATTGCTTGGGTTTGTTGGCCAAACCACGATTGGAGCGGCGTCGAACGAGCTCATGATTGAATTCCGATCACGGGTGAAAGAGAAGAAGCACTTCATCGACGATGTGCTTTTGAACGTCGACCGCATGTTCTTTCAGCTTCCAGACGCCCCAAAAGACTACACAACCAAAGAGATGGTGATCCGAGACCTTCTCGATTGCCTGATTTTTCGCCGTGCAATCCTCATGAACTACACGTCGGCGACCTTCTCCGACTTGTCCGTGGAACTTGAGCCTTACACCCTGGCGGTTCATCGCTCTGCGCTCTATCTGATTGGCAAGGGCACTGACGACGACGTTAGAATCTATGCCGTCGATCGCATTCTTTCGGTCGAGAAACTCCGTCGAAAGTTCGTGTATCCGCGCGCTGCGGAATACGACCCTGTGCGGTACACCGAGGGCAGCTTCGGGATTTTTCGTAGTGACTCCAAGGTCTTGATCGAATTCGAACTCATCTTTGACAACGAAAGATGGTTGAAGCTCTACATCTCCGAACGCCACTGGCATCCAACCCAGGTTTTGGACCATCTGGAGGACGGTCGGTTGCGGCTGACGTTCTCGGTGAACACCGACGTCGAAGTCTGGCCGTGGATTCGGCAATTCGGCGACCGTGTTACGGTCATCCGGCCCCAGGCCTAGTCACATCCGCCACGCTCTGGCACGCTTGCAAAAATAATCCAGGGAACCTGAATGCATCACGTCAGCGTGTCGGATATTGGCGAGTTCATCCAACACAAATCGTGTCATCGCCGCTTCAAGCTCGATCATCATCGTGGCGCGGAGTTTAAAGCTCTCGGCCTCGACCTTGAGCTTTCAGACATCGACCCTGTTCTTCAGGCGTCTGGGGCTCGGCGCGAAGACGAATGGGAGGCTTCTCTTCGACGTGCGGGTTTGGTCGAAATCGCCGAACCCTACCCCGGAGATCCCGGTGTTGAGTGGATGGACTTCATTCAGCAGCTCGATCTCCTCGACGGCTTTGAGGATGGCTTTGCCCGCGAGGTTGAGGTCAGCGGTAAAGTCGGACCCTTTCAGATTCGTGGGAGGATGGACTTTGTACTCGCCGGAATCTCGGACGGCCGGCCCTTTCTTCGGCTGATTGAATGCAAGGCGAGTCGTAAGGACAAAACCTATCATCGTGTTCAGGCGGTGCTCTACCGGTTGATGGTCCAGCAGTCACTAAGCCAGATGCCTGTTTTTGTGGGGGGGTTGCAGCTCGGGCCTCAGGACGTCCAATGCGTTGTCGTTCGTGTCGACGAGGAAACCCACGCCATCCAGTCGATTCTGGAGGCCGAGCCATTTTCATCCGCAGACGCGATACAAAGTGATGTCGAACGTCTCTTGTCTGAAGGCGGGCTCTTTCAGCGGATCTTGGAGTCTGACGTTGAGTCTTTGCCGTTTCAAATCGAAGCGCGCTGTGATTCCTGCAAATACGCACCTCATTGTTTCTCGACGACCACCAAACGTGGTGGCCTTGAGCTGCTTTCTTTGCCTCCCACAACCGTTCGGAGTCTGCAGGCTGCTGGAATCGCCGATTTGAACGGGCTTGCCGACCTGGATGTGGATTCGGAAATTGGGGCCACGATTCGCCGTCATCCTGATTTCAACGGCGACCTTGAGGCGTTGCATATCCGCGCTTTGGCGCGAAGATCCACGTTGGATGGGAAGTCCGACCCCGTTCAGTGGATCCCCAATACGGGTTTTGGTCAGCTTCCAGAGCATGCCGTTGGGGACCTTGATGCCCATCCTCGGTTGATCCGAGTCTTTCTCAACGTCACTTACGATTACGTCGAAAATCGCATCATTGGTTTGTCGTCCCATGTCACGGAC
>JBFFMO010000879.1:0-2579 GCA_041554035.1 Allomicrovenator sp.
GGAGCAATGAAAGCGACCCTTCATTTTACGTCTGGTGATGTGAAAATCGACCTCGAAACCGGGGTTGATCTCTCGACTCGGCTGGACTTCGAAGGCGATCAACCGAGCGCATTTGGCTTGCCCCGTGCGTGGGCTGAGACCTTTCGCGCTGGCGGTTTTGTTGGCGACACGCGGCTTGGTGGCGGCGTAAACTGCGAGACCGTGACCTTAAATCCACACGGCAACGGGACCCACACGGAGTGTGTCGGCCATATCGTCGATCGACGAATTTATGTCAGCGATATTTTGCAGGATGTTTTTTCGAAAGCGCTCGTGATTTCGGTGCATCCAGAGCCCATCGGGACGACCAACGAGAACTACGACGCGGCGCATGAAGACGACGATATCGTGGTCACAGCCAAAGCGCTGGTGGCGGCGATCAATGGCGCCGAATTGACGGGTTGGGCGTTGATTATTCGCACCCTCCCCAACCCAGAAACAAAACGCCACGCCCATTTTAGCGGGCACCAACCGGTCTATTTTACGCGTGAAGCGATGGCGGTCATTTACCAGGCCGGCGTCAAACATCTGCTGGTGGATTTCCCATCGGTCGACCGAGAAGACGATGGCGGGCTTTTGCCGAATCACCACGTGTTCTGGGATGTTCCGGCTGGCACCCATGCGTTTTTGAATGTGCCTAGCTCCAACACGATCACCGAGATGATCTACGTACCAGAAGGGATTTTGGACGGGGTGGGAGTCGTGACGATCCAGATTCCGGATTTCGCGATGGACGCCGCGCCATCTCGTCCGCGCTACTTCAAAGTCACGTAGCTCGCTGATCCCGTCTGGCATCTCGTCAGATCAAATTCGCAACATTTTGATGCCATTGACCGATAACCCCACACAATCCCGCCGTGGAGGTTCAATGGTTGGCCAAAATCACGAGACTATTCTCGACTTCGTCATTCGAGATGTACGTGGGGTCCTCAAATTCTTTGATATCGACGTGCCAGGCGATGCCCTCATCACCACGGAACGAGGCCTCGACCTCACTGAGGCGATTCCCCAACAGTTGCTCGCCGATGGGCGAATCGTTATCGGCGACCCCCCAATTCTTGGTCTTGTGATCGAAGCTCAGTCGTCCATGGACACCGATGCGTGGGAGGAAAAGCAGTTCATGTGGCCACATTATGCCATCAGCCTGCGAACTAAGCTCCGTTGCCCCACGGAAGTTTTGGTGATCACAACCAGCCGGCGTATCGAAAGACTTGCCCGAGAGCCCATACAAATTGGCCTGAACTCGTGGTGGCATGCTCTGGTTTTGGGGCCATCCAACCTAGACGCAGAGCCTTCAACGGAGTTTACCCGAAACAATCCCACCCTCGCGCTACTTGCAATAATGTCGCACGGCCGAAGCTACACAACACCAGAACCTGCGGCGAACATGTTGAGAGGCTTATGGGAGTCGGACCTCTATCAACGTCTTGATAAACAAGGCAAACGCACCTATTATGACCGAGCACTTCAGACGCTGCCACTCTGGATTGCCCTAGCCCTGAAGGATGACCCGATGACTCAAGAATATTACAGCCCCGTCGTGCTCGACTACGTGGAGCAAGGTCGAAAGGAAGGTATTGAAAAGGGAATCGAAGAAGGTATTGAGCAGGGAATCGAGAAAGGTATCGAGCAGGGAATCGAGGCCGGTTTACGCAAGTCCATCCTTCTACTCCTCGACTCTCGGGGCTATTTCCCAACCGCGGCTGACCTTCTTCGCCTCGAAAACGAGCATGACAAAAAAGTGCTGGAAGCGTGGGTAAGAGCAGCAGCTAACCTGCAGTCCGGAAAAGCGTTTTTTGAATCTTAAAGGACGTATGCCGAAGAATAAATTGCCTCGATTTGCTGGGTTTCGAATTCCGTCAATTTAGCGAACTCCTTGTCCCGTACCTGTTTTGAGAGCTTGCCGTCATTATTTTTTAAGAAGAAAAAAAGCAAATCAACCGTTGAAGCAGGCATCTCGACAAGTGCCTCTACCTGCGCCTTGAATCGGTCGTATTTCTCGCGATAGGTCGCCTCTTCAGGCAGATCGAAGTTGATGGTTTTTTGAACGCATTCGAAGAGGAACTCCGCGTGTTTTGTGGCGTCGAAATACCGATAGAGATCCGCGGTGTCGTTTAAGACGTGAACATTCATGTCCTCCGTGGGCTCCCACTCGATAAAGGGCAAAATCCTTCGCGAATGGCTCTCAAGCACACGCCGATAATCGTCGAGGCGTTCCAGAATGGCCGACGAGATTGGAAAGACGATGCCTGGCGGATTGAAACCTCGCGAAGCCAACACATGATGAATTAGATACCTGTGAAGCCGTCCGTTTCCGTCCGCGAATGGGTGGATGTAAACAAACCCGAACGAAAGCATGGCAGCCGCAATCACGGGGTCGATTTCATGGGAAAATTCGCCGGCGAAGTCGACCAGACCTTGAATCAGGTCCGGCAAATCCTGAGGCTTGGCACTGATATGATCAGGAAGCGGATAACGCATGGCCCGATCGTGTTCCCCAACAAAACCGCCTTCATCGCGAAGTCCCATCTGAACAAAAC
>JBFFMO010000880.1:0-2577 GCA_041554035.1 Allomicrovenator sp.
CGGTATTGGGCTGGCAAGCCTCGTCAGCCTGACACGTCACGTCCTGACAGGGATCGGATTTGCAGGTTCCCGTTTCGGAAAAACACTGTCCGCCCGCACACGAGAAACCCTGCGGGCATTGGCCCGACACGCACGCGGCGACACAAAAACGTGCGCCAGACACGGGCTCCTCGTCGCACGTGCCGGCTCCACAATCACTGTCGGCTGCGCAAGTTGTGCAAAGCTGTCCGGAGACTTCCGCGCAGGCTCCGCCGACACAGGCTTCGGAGGCAAGGCAGTCGGAGGGCGTCTGGCATTGTGGTGCCATATCGACCGTGATCTGCACGTCGTTGCCAGCATCTTGTTTTGAGCCGTTGGACTCGGGAAGCTCCCCACTCGCGCACGCAGCGACGAACAAACACAGGGATCCAGCGAGTAAATGTCGGATATTTTTGAACATAACGAGGAATCTAAGGAAAGTGCGTCCGAGAATCTAGCCCCATCGACTCGGAACTCGTCTTCTAAGCGAAATGACCAGCCCTACGATTCCGATCAAGAGCGGAATCACCGAGAGCATTTGGCCCATCGTCATCACACCAAAGGCCGCTGCCGTTTGATGTTCCTTGAAGAACTCAATCGCGATTCGGCCGGAAAAGTAGACGACCAACATCGTCGAAATCAGCAATCCCCGTGGCCGTTTTTCTTTGCCAGCGGCGCGATCGACCAGAACGAGCGTCGCCATGACGATCAAACCCAAGACTACCTCGTAGAGCTGACTTGGATGCCGCAAGGGTGCGGGGTCGATATGATCGAAACGAGGAAATCGGACTCCCCAGCTTTGGTCAGTCTTGATGCCCACGATTTCGGAATTCATGAAGTTGCCGACACGCACCAAAATCGTGCCCAGCGCGACCGAAAATGTCAGTCTGTCGCATCCTTCGACCCAACTCAGCCCCCGCCAACGCGTGAACGCCCACATCGCAAAAACGAGCGCAAGCGCCGAACCGTGGCTGGCCATGCCTCCGCGCTTGAACTGGAAAAAAATTGACGGGTCGGCCGAGAACGCCGCGTATTCATAAAAAAACATGTGGACAAAGCGACCGCCGATCCAGGTCGCAGCGATACCGATCATCAAGAAAATATCGACGTCACGTTCCGGCCCGCCCGCCCGAACGACTTGCCATCGCAACAGGAACCACGCCCCGATGAAGGTCATGAAAAAGAGCACGCCGTAATATCGAAGCGTGAATCCAAACAGGCTAAAGAGCGGCGAATGGTCCCAAGTCAGTTCCATCACACGACTCCCGTCAATTCAAATTCCGAGCGGCCCAACTCAACGCCGTTGGCGCTCAAGCTCCAAGCATGTACGCCATCATAGTATCGTCGAGTCGTGATCTTTTTGAAGGCATGGCGTTTCTTGATGGTCGTGGATTGACCTGGTTCCAAGCTCAAATTTTTCCACTTGAACACCTTGGCTGCGCGCACACCGCTGCTGCCGCGATGTTCGATCGCAAAATCCAACACAATCATGATTTTTGAAGGCGTGGAATTGACGAGCGTCGCCTCGAATTCTAAGGCGCCAGGAAAGGGCACGTGGCTTGAACACCTGAACTCGCTCAGGGTCGGCACGCCGCGGAAACCAAGCAGCCCCAATGCCTCGGCGTCGCCTGCTTTTACGAGACTTCGAAGGGCGTGTTTACGCACCCAGGCCTCTTCGGCGGTATCGCCCCATTCCTGAATCAAAGCTTTAACTTTTTCGGGGTGAATCTTTGACCAGTCGTTAAGGTGATTGGCCACGCTCCGCCTCACGTACTCAGATTCATCAAGACGCAGGGGCACGATAAGATCAACGATCACTTCAAAGTTCTGGTCGATGGATTCTACGTTCTGACCCCACGGTAATCTGGGCCGCGTGCCTTCGGAAACAAGGCGGCGAACGTGGTGATCGTCATGGCCTGCCCAGGTCGTCAGAAGGTTCAAAGACCGGTCAAAATCTTGGCTGATAAAAGGACGAATCGCGAACTCTCCGCTGAATGTATGGGTCCATTTTTGAAGCAGCGAAGTGGCCGCATCGAAGGAATCCAAACCATGACGTTCGATCACTGTGATCAGTGGCCACGCATCGAAGCCTTTCCAGTCCCCGTTTTCGAAGAGGCCATCCAGAACGCGCGCGGACCTGTCAAAGGATGAACCGCAATGCTGATGCAACGCATCGGCGATCGCGATGGTTCGAGCCTTCATTTCCAGACTGTCGAGCATCGGCCACAACGCGTTGACGAAAGTCTCGTCGGCCCCAAGCGCGATGCTGAGCCGAGTCACATAGTCGCGGTTATATGCGGCCTTCAGGTCACTCATCTTTTCGTCTCTCAAATCGATCAGCATCCCGAATGCGGTACTTTTCCATCGTCTGCCTCATCGCATCGTCCAGGGAAATATCCAGAGAGTTTGCAATACTAACGACCACGAAGAGGATGTCTCCGAGCTCCGCTGCTATCGAAGATTCCGCCTCGGTCGATTTCTTCTTTTTTGGCCCATGCTCGTGATTGATTTCTCGAGCCAACTCGCCGACTTCCTCGGATAAACGAGCCAGATTCTCAA
>JBFFMO010000881.1:0-2575 GCA_041554035.1 Allomicrovenator sp.
AGCAATAACCAACAGGCGAGATAATCACCGTTTTCGCACCCGGAGTTAAGGGATTTCACGGCGTGATCGATGCGTTCCTGCGTGCGGAGCTTAAAGGCGACGTTTACCGCGGCGTTGGCGCCTTCTGTACACCCATAGGCGTTTCCCGCGTCGCAGGCGGCCCCAAAGGTTTCGTCGATCTCGGTCAACGTCATGGGGTTTGGTGGCCAACCGAAATTGCTCTTCCGAAGTGCTTGCCGACCCAAGCTCAACTTCTGCCAGGACGGAGTCATGTCGGCAGGCTCGATCAAGAGGCGTTTGGCCCAATTGATATTTTTCCATCGGTTTTCAGGCCACTTTTCAAAATCGCATGCTGGCCAAACTCCTTTTTCGCAAAAATCAGCGGATGGATTGGCGACAAAACACGTCCACGGGTCTTGAGTCTGCGCACAGGCCTTTTCACGAATCTCGGGCGAAACACCCTTAAACGTACATGAACCTCCAATCCCGAGCTGACACGCTTTGGCATGGGCGTCGGTGGTATTTGCAGAACCCGTTGTGGTCCACGCCACACAAGCATCGAGGTCAGATGCTGAACATCTTTTTTTAACCACCTCATGGAATTCCACGGGAAGTGGGTATTCTTCGACGACGAGCGCCAGACAGGCGGTGCCGCCGTCCTTTAGACAACGTGATAAAAGCTCATGTTCGAGGTCCAAATAGGGCAAGTCGTCGAATTGCCAGGTCATGCGGGTGAAGGAGGCTCTGCGACACCCCACGGGGTGTCCGTTTTTACACATCGCATCAAGCAGACCCTGGCCGGCCACCAACTCCTTTTCGTCCGCGGGCGACGTGACCTGGGCAATGCCCAATTGCCCGCAGGCCTCAATATCGACTTTGATATCCGTGCACTTCGATTCCAACCGCATTTTTTGAACCGATGATTGAACATTTCCTGCTTCGGAAACGCCAAACCCAAGCAACATGGCGAAAAAAGAGATGCCGAAAACGGCCACCCCCAAAGCCTTTGCATTCTGGCGCCAATCCACGGTCGCATGAAGCTCGGCCCGTGTTGATTTGATCCACGTAAATATGAGGGTGACGATGCAGAGCACGAGTGCGAGTGGGCCTTCGAAGCGCTCCGCATTAATTACAAGTAGGCTCAAAAGACCCATGAACGTTGTTGCGCCGGTGACGACCCAGGTGCTCCACGGATGTTTGGTTTGCGTCATCACACCAATTAAAGCGGAAACAAAAAAACCAACAAATGCCAATGCATTGGCGGCGGTCGATTCGTTAGGCAGCAGGTAAAATATGTACCAAAACGCGAGGATTCCCCAAGCGCCGCTTATGATGGGTCGGAGGTTTTTCATTCAATGGCCCCTGAAAATACTCGGCAAGGTCAATGAACTGAGACGTGGCCTCGCATTTTGGTTGCTGCGATTTCCTATGAAACCATGGATTGTCGGCCAGAGAAAGGACAGCATTCGCGAGCTCAGACGGCACTTATTTTAAGCCGCCGCGTTCTTTAACCAACCGTCCCTCGCAGGATGTGAGGGCTAGGGTGACACGTCGTATGCGATGCACAAAATCTGCCAGTCAGCACAATCAAAGTTCGGGTTGCAGCTGAGCAATCCTCGAAAAATTTCATATGCCGTTGGTTCACTTGTATTTCTGCAGCTCTGAATGCAATCGAAAATCTCGTCATTCGGAAGCGCATAACAATTCTCATTGCACCGCTTTGCATCTGTACAGTTTTCTTGCCCATAGCGAATTCCATCCGCTGCCTCGGTTCCTTGATAACCGCTGCACACGTTCTCGGAGTATTCGCACCTCGATTCGACACAGCTTGCATCTTGAAAATCTCCGGCGCACTTTACCCCGACACACTTCGAAAAATGCCTGAAAATTCGAGTGGCAAGTGGGTCCGACTGCACATTGCAGGCGGCAGCGCACGCTTCCGAATCGGTGGCGGTATCACAGCCGACGAGACAATTCCCTACGTCTTCGCAACTCAGATAAACGATGCCTTGATTAGACGAGCCATCATTTGTGGTCAGGGAGTCCGAGGTTTTCGGGTCGGACATTGAGGATGATGTGTCGATGATAATTACTGGGGTGGGCTTGTCATCGCCGCAGCCACACAGAAATGCCGTACAAATACTCAATAACATCAATCTCATATTTACCCCCCAGGATATGTGACAAGAATGCTCCGCCATTTCGGAGCCCATCTTGAATATCCAAGATACTCAGGATGCGCAATTATGGTTGTGGATATTGAACATGTTTTTTCGAAATGGCATTTGCCACCAGATATGGCAGGTCTGAGTTGAATTGTTGAGGTTGCGACCAACCTACTGCTGTTCTATTTTCACTGGATGAATTGTCCAAGCTGTCAAAATCGTAATCCGTCCACTGCCAAACGCTGTCTGCATTGCGGTGAAGAGTTTAAGTCCTCCAATGAAGGCTCTTTGTTGAGTCTCGTCGCCGATGATGAAAACGGAATCAATTGGAATTACGTTGTTTTCGGAGGCATTGCGTTGTTTTTTGTCGTCATTATGGGCGCGAAGGGATTCAGCACCCATACGATTGA
>JBFFMO010000882.1:0-2572 GCA_041554035.1 Allomicrovenator sp.
ACGCCCGACCAGGCCTTTGTCCTTGGCGTGAACCCATTTACCAAGACCGCCATCCCAGGAGGTGACCAATGAAACGAGTTATCCTGATTGGACTCCTCTTGTTGCTTCCATCGGTCACTTTTGCGCAATCGGTAAACGATGCAGCAGAACAAAACGTGATCATGCGGCTGCACCACCTGCATCAGTCCCCGACCCTTGACGAGCTGAATAAGGTTTCGCCCAACGCCCGCAAGGTCGTTGAACGCGTGGCTCGCACTTCGAATGGTCTGGGGCAAGCCCACGCCATTCAGGTCTTGGCGCAAATCGGCGACACCAAAGCTCGGGACCTGCTCGTGATGTTGTTCAACGCCCCAGAAACCCGCGAGATGACTCGGCACAACCTGCTGAACGCCCTCGTGACTCATTTTGGGACCGACTCATTGGACCTGGCCAAGACTTGGCTTCACAGCGAGGACATGGATCGTCGGCTGACCGCGATTCATGCACTTGGTCAGCTCGACACCCCCGGTTCGCTTGAAATTTTGGACGCTCACCTGCTGAAGGTGAAATCCGGCGTGGAAGAGAAAGCCACGCTCAAGGCTCTTGAACACGTTCGATGAACCAAAAAAGCGCCGCAATGAAGGCGGCGCTTTTTGAATCTGTCGAAACACTTCAGCCCGACTTCCCAAGACTTAGAATGGGATATCGTCGTCGTTGAACGACTGGTCGAACGAAGCTTCTGGGCCGGAATCATTATTTCCGCCACCACCACTGCTGCTTCCGCCGCTCGGCCCGCCGTAATCACGGCCACTGGGGCTGTCACCACCGCCGCTCAAGAACTGAACGTTGTCAGCCTTGATTTCGGTCGTGTAGCGCTTCTTCCCGTCCTTATCTTCCCAATCACGGGTTTGAAGGCGACCTTCAACAAAGATCTGACGACCTTTTTTGAGGTATTTGCCGCAGTTTTCAGCCTGCTTGCCCCAGACGACGATGCGATGCCACTCCGTCTTTTCCTGGAGTTGGCCGCTCTTGTCGGTCCACTTTTCGTTGGTGGCCAGATTGAAGTTGGCCACAGCCGATCCACCCTGCGTATATCGAAGGTCGGGATCTGAACCGAGGTTACCAATAAGCATTACTTTGTTGAGACTCATGCAAGCTCCTTGCGTTTTGACGCTGACGTCGGGTCCGAATTACGAACGCCCAATCGGCTGTTCGAATCCGTTATCGGTCAATGCCATCAAAATGTTGCGAAATGGATCCTGTTTTCAGGAATCCTCATAGATAAAGCGACCTTCGGACGTGATTGCGTTGGCCTCGATGGCCTCTTCGATCAACGCAACTGCGGCGGCGAGCTTATCGGACTCCACGACCACACGGGTCTGCCCCATATTTCCAACGCTCATGGGGAGTTGTGAAACTTCCATGCCGCGGATGAAACACGCGACGTCGTTATCGTCGAGCATGTCCTTGATAAACTGAGCCTCCATCGGGTTGTACGTGATGTACAGGTCGAGGAGTTCGAAGTCTTCTGTCTTGTATCTTTGGTCACTCATGATTGTCTCCTTTCAAGGGCCCGACGCTATCAGTATTCGATGAGGTCGGAAAGGATCTGAAGGGCCACTTGCGTCGCTTCAGTGGCGTATTCGTCAGCCTTCAACCTGAGATGGCATGCCTCGTAGACAGCCTGCGCGGCATCGACGTCGGAGGGCTTGCAGCCGTACTCCAGCAGAATTTCAGCCAATGGCCTGGTCGGCAAGAGCTGACCGGTCTTCCAGTAATGCAGTTCGAGATTGCAGCAATAGGCCTCAGCCTCAAGCAGAGCGCGCTTCCGCGTGCTTCCGCCGTACATGACACTGTAGGGAAGCATGCCCGATCGCTTAAACTGCACAATATGCTGGTGTTCATGAATGCACACGACGATTTGGCGCCAAAGAGCGTCAGCATCTCCGTGTCCCACGATGAACCAGGGATAAATCGTGCGGCCAATCACCGTGGTGTAACGGGTCATGAAGGTATGCGCGGTCATGATGCGGATGGTCTGCAAACCGCGTCCCGCCGCCTTCATCAAGAAGCTGTTGGGCTTTTGAACGACCCGAGTCCCAAAATGATCATGCATGCGGCGCCAGAACTCGAGGGTGAGTTGAGGCGTTGGCTCAAATGCGTTCATGTTTCCTGCGCGGCCTCAGGGATGGGATCGACAGGAACGACAAGCACATGACACGAAGCCCGACGCGCGACCTTCTGTGCCACGGTTCCCAATCGCAAACGACCGGTTTCATCCAGACGTTGACCGCCCACCACAATCAAATCGACTTCCGAAGCTTCGGCTCGATCGAGGATCTCTTGAGAAGGATCACCCGCATGAATTCTACGTTTGCCCAAGAGTTTCGAAACCCGATCTTTGATTGGGAACGGAATATCGAGGCCGTCCTGAATATGCTCAAAGAGCGCGTCGATCTTATCGCGCGACCGCGTCACAGCTTGCCGACGGTCGAACTTGATCTGTCCGCGAAGGAAACCATGGAGGTCGTCGTCGAGCGGATCGGGCAACACATGAAGCGTTTCGATCGATGCGTCGGTGGCAAAGGCCACG
>JBFFMO010000883.1:0-2563 GCA_041554035.1 Allomicrovenator sp.
GATTCGGCCGCGGTCTGGGCCCAGACGACAGAGGTCAATCCAAGCATCTGGGCAGACACGAGAACAGATATGAGGGCAGATTTCGACGACATGAAAACACTCCGGACCAACTTTTGAGTGTTCTCTGTAGCAGGTGGGCCCATGATTGCGATAGGTCCGCGTATTTCCGTCGCAATCCTCGACGGATTATCATTGTCACATGTCGAGGTGGCACGAGGCGCTAGTAACGACTCAAGGTTCCGGCTAGCAAAGAAACCATTCCCAGCGTCCATCAGATTTTGATCCGCCATCCTCTCGAATCTGACCAAAGCCGACGTTGCAATCGCAACATCTGGTATTGTAGATTTTGCGAATCATTGGCAAGTCGATTGGGGGAACGAGTCGGTCAGATGCGTCGGCATCGATCGACGCTGAAGGGAGCCTAGAATGAAAAACCATAAAGATGACTTGATATTTTATCGCGCGCCGGACGGCGCCGTTCGTGCGGAAGTGCGCCACGAAGACGACACGTTTTGGCTGAGCCAACGCCAGATGGCAGACCTATTTGGCGTCGAAGTTCCGACGGTCATCCACCATCTCAAAGAGGTTTACGCCGCAGCAGAGTTAAGCGAAGCAGCAACTACTAGAAAATTTCGAGTAGTTCGAATGGAAGGAAGCCGAGAAGTAACTCGGGAGATTTCGCATTACTCGCTGGATGCCATTATTTCGGTCGGATACCGAGTCAACAGCGTGCAAGCGACCCATTTCCGTATATGGGCAACCGAGACCCTTCGCGAGTTCATCACGAAGGGATTCGTCCTGGACGACGAGCGCCTCAAACTCAACACGCGTTTTGGTAAAGACTACTTCGACGAACTGCTCGAACGCATCCGCGAAATCCGCGCGAGTGAGCGCCGCTTCTACCTGAAAATCACCGACATCTACGAACAGTGCAGCATCGATTATGACAAGTCGGCCCCGGCGACCCAAAGCTTCTTCAAGACTGTTCAAAACAAGCTGCACTGGGCCATCACCGGGAAGACCGCTGCAGAAATCATTTCGGAGCGTGCCGATGCGTCGAAACCGGCGATGAGCCTGAAGACGTGGAAAAACGCCCCAGAGGGCAAAGTACTTAAGAGCGACATCTCCGTCGCCAAAAACTACCTCGAAGAAAGTGAAATCAAGGAACTCGAACATATTGTCGCCATGTACCTCGACTATGCCGAGCTCCGAGCCAAGCGGCAGAACGCGATGAAAATGGCGGACTGGATTCAGAAGCTCGACGCATTCCTGGAATTCAACGAATACGATGTCCTAAACAATGCAGGCTCGGTTTCGGCCAAGGTCGCCAAAGAGCTCGCCGAAGGCCATTACGAACAATTCCGCGCTACGCAGGACCGGGCATTCACAAGCGATTTCGAGAAGGCCGCCAAACAGTTGACCGGTCACAAAAAAGACACGAACTAATTTTCCATCCTCACGACGATACATGGAGGGCTCGATTGAAACAGCACATGCTCAGCGGTCTCTTAACCGCCTCATTATCATTAGCCGGATGTGGCGAAACTGTCGTTAATATTGAGTCATCGGCAAAAACAGCAGGTCATGAGTCTGCTCTCGGCGAAAAGCTACGACTCAAGTACCCTGAGACTTAGTGGTGATTCTTAAGACTCCTGCTCGGTCGAGCATTTCCTTACGACCTATGCCGTCTTCTCAAATAAGTATTCCCCTTTTCGACGTCGCGAAATCCGCTCAAAAAATCGGTTGTAAATAGACATGCCGCTTAGCTGATTGGGTGTTTTTTGAGTCCTAATCTCTTTTGTTTGAAGTATGAGGAATTCAGCCACAAGAAAAACGAGCTGAGGGCGATCATGGACACCATCATTATGCAGGCAACGAATGGCGAGTACTCAACTTGGACTAACAAATCTCTCGTGGCCCTGAAATTGCGGGAAATCGACCTAGAAACCGCAATCATCAATAATCCAAAATCATTGATTTTGGATGGCCTTGATCTCCTTTGTGGCACCGTCAAAGTCCATGACCAACGTCACCTTATGAATGGCACGCAGGATCGAATAATTCCAGACGTTATCCTTCTGACGGACCGCGGCGATGTGGTGCTTGTTGAAGCCAAACGACTTGGCAATCCCGAACTACGAGGTCGACAGGTTGTCGCACAGGTTGTTGACTACGCCGCTACGCTTTCCAATACGCCAGAGCCTATTTTAGTGGGCGGCCTATCCAAAAGCGAGCATTCCAACTTCGAGGATTTGTGCCGCGCAGACTTCCCTGATTCGAACTACGCGTCAATCGCTCGACGATTTCGACAGGCGTTTGCAGACGGGGATATTCACCTTGTAATTGCCTGCGATGAGGCACCCGCTGCGTTGGCTGATTGGGTGTCCGCGATTGGCCGCCAAAGTGCATTGAGTTTCACACTTTCCGTCATTGAAATTCGGCCATTCACATCGGATGTTCACGGGCCGATTGCTTGGGTACCGAGAACTCGAATCAAGACACAGATCATCCACCGTACGACTGTCACCGTGCGGACCGAAGGTGATGCGAAAGTGTCGGTTGA
>JBFFMO010000884.1:0-2561 GCA_041554035.1 Allomicrovenator sp.
ATCCCGCACGTGGTTCTCACCGTCAGTCAGGGTCTCGGACTCACAAACCACCGGCACATGCACCCGTCCCGTCTTGGCGCCAACCGTGAAGTGGGCGAGCGCAGATAAACGAGAAATGGTGGCGGCTTGTTCGACGGGATCGTCGTCAAGGGTGACTACGAGTGCACTGACTGGCATCTAAGGCTCCGAGCGTGGCAAGTCCTCCTCTATTACAAGAGGCGTTCCAAGTGCGCACGGGCTGTGTCGAATCTCATAAGCCCTTCGTTTCTATGACCAACTCGGCCGCTCGTCTCGCCGCGCCAAATCTGCAATCGATGCAAATAGAGCGCAGGCCCTAAATCCGCGCATATTATGCGCGAATGATTTTCGAACATATCGGTCGGCCCGGATTTACGAGCTGAGCACAGCGAAGAATTTTCTTCACTATCTGAACCAATTAGCCAACCCATCAAAACGGCGTCGAATTTGCGGCACAACCATTGCTCTTGAGTAATCGACTTGTGGATCATTGGATGTTTATGCCCTCTTTACTCATCAAAACATTTTGCCTTCTTATGGCGTGCACGCTCGCGGGCGCCTGCGATGATAAGGGGTTTGAAGTGGGCGAAGACGTGGAGTCACCGACCCCACTTTTTGGCACTGAAATCAGGCTTCCGTCTGGACTGGGCGAGGTGAATACCTCCATGACAAACGCCCGCGGCGAAGTCGTCGGCGTGCGTTGTTCGACCTGTCATTCGATGGAACTTGGGGGCGAGGTCCCGGCACGAAAGGCCGAAGAACTCAAGGACTTCCATAAAGACATGAAATTCGACCATGGCGCGCTCGACTGCCAGAGCTGCCACAACCCGGAAGACCGCGACACCCTGCGCCTGGCCAATGGCGACTCCCTGCCTTTCGCCGACACGATGCAGCTTTGTGCGCAATGTCATGGCTCGCAGATGCGCAATTATAACGACGGCTCGCATGGCGGAATGAACGGATATTGGGACCTCTCTAAAGGCCCGCGAGTCCGGAACTCCTGCATGCATTGCCACGACGTTCATAACCCTGCGTTTCCCGTCGCCTCACCCGTTTTTGCGCCACGTGACCGATTCCTGACTTCCGACAAGGAAACCCACCATGAGTGAAACGCCCAATCCAGACACCGTCGGTGGGCTCACCCGTCGCGATGCGGTCAAAGCGTTCGGAGCCACACTTGGAGCAGCCGCATTTGCGCGTGCTCTGGCGCCGCTTTCCGAATGGAAAGACGGGATGGATTTCGACTCCTTTGTGCAAAAACACTACAAAGAACTCGGGCCTAATGACATGGACGTGGTCCTTCGTCGGCTCGAGAAATCGACCAAAGAAGAATACGGCGCCGACGTTGAAATCCGCGACATCAAGCCCTTGGACGGTGTTCAATACGGCTACGCGCTGAATCTGAGCACCTGCATCGGGTGCAGAAAATGCGCCGAAGCCTGCCATATCGAGAATAACCACGACCGTGCGACCAGTGGCTCGTACATCCGCGTGCTCGAGATGAAGCAGGGCAGCATCGATTTGGAACATGGAGATTCGACCTACGAACACCCGGTTCCCCAACCCAATCGCTACTATATGCCCGTGCAATGCCAGCAATGCGATAATCCGCCTTGCGTGCATGTATGCCCGGTTCAAGCGACCTGGAAGGAAAAAGACGGCATCGTGGTCATCGACTATAATTGGTGCATCGGCTGTCGTTATTGTGAAGCCGCATGCCCCTACCACGCACGTCGATTCAACTGGGCGAAGCCCGAGATTCCGGCCGAAGAAGTCAACCCGGTTCAGGCTTATCTTTCCAACCGAATTCGTCCTCAGGGCGTGGTTGAAAAATGCCATTTCTGCCTTCACCGCGTACGGGAAGGCCGGCAACCAGCCTGCCTTGAAGCTTGCCCCACGGGCGCACGCGTCTTCGGCAACCTGCTCGACCCAAATTCCGACATCCGCAAAGTGCTGGCCACAAAACGCGTTTTTGTTCTCAAAGAAGAACTGGGCACACGACCTCGGTTTTTCTACTTTTTTGATAAGTGAGAATCATGCCTCGCACCCAACATTCTTTGACCTATCCCCAGTTCTTATTGCACGCGCTTCGCTCAGCGACCGATGGCAATAAGTACTTCTATGCGTGGATGACCTTCCTGACCGCATTGGCGCTTGTGGGAGCCAACGCATGGGCCCATCAGGTCAATAATGGCATGGCTCTGACCGGAATGAGCGACCAGGTCTCCTGGGGACTCTACATCTCGAATTTCACGTTCCTTGTCGGCTTGGCCGCGGGTGCCGTGATGATGGTGATTCCGGCGTACCTTTTTGATGACCACGAAATGCACGACGTGGTGATTCTGGGCGAGTTGCTGGCTGTCGCAGCGTTGGTGATGTGCATCATGTTTGTGGTGGCTGATCTGGGTCGTCCCGACCGTGTCTGGCACATGATTCCAAAACTCAAACATTTCAACTAACCAATCTCGATGCTGACCTGGGACGTCTTGGTCCTAAACGGTTATTTGATCATCAACACACACATCACCAACTACCTACTCTAC
>JBFFMO010000885.1:0-2560 GCA_041554035.1 Allomicrovenator sp.
ACGATTTGCGGCCACGGCTCGAAGAAACCATGCCGCGTCTGAAGATCGACCAGGAAGACGCCGAGCGACTCGCCGATGAATTGGGGCTCACGAATCAGAATAATGCTGACACCGAATTCGAGGATGTTGGAGATATTGAACGCGGGCGAGCTCTATTTGCTCAACGCGCCTGTTTGTCGTGCCATGATTTTGGTGCTCTGAAGGGCGGGCCGGACACGATGGCGTCGGGCAATGGACCGAAGTTGGCACCGGACCTTCGCCACGCACGTGAGCGCCTGCACAGGGACTCGTTGGTGGCGTGGCTTGATGACCCTCGGTCGGTCAAATCAGACACGCCGATGCCCGATCTGCTAACAGAGGCCGAAGCTGTCGATGTCGCGGCATTCCTGATGCGCACGCCCGTCGCTCCCCAGAAAGAAGTGCCCCCTGCCGTCTTCTTGCCGCCTCTTGAACGCCAAGTTGGTTTCGAAGAAGTGAATTCGAAAGTGTTCGCAAAAATATGTCTTCATTGCCACGGCGACACCGAAACCACCTTTGCCGACGGGGACGGTGGCCCAGGAAATACCGGTGGTTTTGGCTTCGCAGGAAAGGGCGTCGATTTTAGCACTGAAGAACTCGCAAGAAGCGCGGCGCCACGCCTTGCCAGGCACTTGAAGGCCCGCCACGACGAGACTCGCGGTGTCATCGATCCCGACGTGCGCGGGATGCCTCTTGGCCTGCCGCCGCTGTCGTTGAGCGATATTCAGCTCATTGAAACATGGGCAAACCAGGCATTCTAGAACACGCGGTGGCTCCAAAATCTGCGGTGATGACGTTCCCAGGCCCGCGCACGATCACAGTCCCGTTCGAGCTACGTGATTGAACTTTTTCATGCGCCTGCGTCATTTCATCGAATGGAAAAATATCGCCAACCACGGGTCGGATGGCGCGGCGAGAAATCAGATCCACGACGCGGGCCAGCTGGTCTGGACCGCCCATCGCGACACCAAAAATCGCTCGCTTTCCACCAAGAATCGAAGTGGCCGCCATTTGAATCAGGACTGCGAAGCTCACCAGCAGAGTCATGAATCGACCCCGCGCGCTAAGGATATTCCTTGTTTGCCAAAATCCAGTGACGCCTTGGATATCGAAAATGACATCATAGGTTTCTCGGCTTTTGCGGAAATCTTCGACCTCGTAATCGATCACACGATCTGCACCAAGGTCTAGGACGCGTTCGGCGTTTGATGCGCTGCACACGCCTGTGACCTCGGCCCCAAGGTATTTGGCGATCTGCACCGCATATTGTCCGACCCCTCCCGAAGCCCCTACGATCAAAACGCGTTCTCCGGGTTGCACGTCGGCAAGGTCCTGCAAAAAATGCAAGGCGGTGACCGCCCCGTAAGGAACCGCCGCGGCTTCGACAAACCCGATATCATCGGGAATCAAAGCGATCGTGCTGTCTTCGTCGACCTTCACATACGTGGCATAGGCGCCGTGAGGGACACTTCCAAAGACTCGGTCGCCCACGGCAAAACGTTTGACCTCCGCGCCCACCTCGACCACACGTCCAGCGAACATCGTGCCCTGAATATCGTTTCGTGGGCGAGACACTCCCATGAGCATCCGCCCCGGCACGGCCGAGATGCCTGGGAAGTCCGCTGAGCGGATTCGGACGTCACCGGCTGTGACCGCCGACGCCTCGACCTCCACGAGCATTTCGTAATCATTGGCGATGGGTCGCGGCCGGCCTGCGAGCTGAATGATGTGCGCGGGACCGTAGTTTGGGGTTGTTGCAGCTTTCATGATTTCTCCTCGTCGTTTGCGGGTTTCAATCACTCTATCCATGCGTAAAAATTCGTCGATTGCGGTTTTTCGCATTAATGTTATGCATATATGCATGGACTGGCGCTCGATTAAATTTGATTGGAATCAGGCAAAGGCGTTTCTCGTTACGGCGGAAGAAGGGTCTTTTTCGTCTGCGGGGCGAGCCCTGGGATTGAGCCAGCCCACCGTCGGGCGCCAGGTTGCCGCTTTTGAGGCGGCTCTGGGAGTGACTCTTTTTGAGCGGGTCGGAACCCAGCTCGAGATCACAAGCGCAGGGCTCGATCTCCTTGAATACGTCAGAGCGATGGGCGCCGCAGCGAATTCCGTCTCGTTGGCCGCGACGGGGCAAGCGGAGTCGATTGAGGGCAATGTCTCGATCACGGCCAGCGAGGCGGTTTCGGCGTATTTGCTGCCGCGTGCGTTGGAAGAGATTCGAACTCAATACCCACACATCGAGCTTGAGCTGGTCGTATCCAACGCTCCGCGCGACCTGCAACGCCGTGAAGCCGATATCGCGGTGCGTAATTTCCAGACCAGTCAGCCTGACCTTATTGCCCGCAAAATTCGGGACTCCCAAGCCAGGCTTTACGCATCCAAACGGTATCTGGATGCGCGGCCCCCGATCACAGAATTGGCCGACATCGCACACGCCGACATTTTCGCCTTCGACCGAACAGACCTGATGATCGAGGGACTTCAAAAGCTCGGATTACACGTTCGCCGAGAACAATTTCCGATATCTGCGCAAAGCCAT
>JBFFMO010000886.1:0-2560 GCA_041554035.1 Allomicrovenator sp.
CTTTGCGTGCCAATCCAAAGCATTGCGCGCAGCGTCGTAATAAAAAGCGTAATTCATACGACCGCATACAGCGGCATCGTGGTTGCCCAAGATTGTATGAGAGGCGACTTCCCGGACAATATCACAACATGCGTTGGGGTCAGCGCCGTAGCCGACAACGTCCCCGAGACACACAAACATATCGACAGCAGGGGTGGACTTTTTGTATTCCGCCATCACAGCTTCGAGAGCTTCGATATTGCTGTGAACGTCGCTAAATATACCAACTTTCATGGACAGCACTCGTCGAAAGGGCTGTTACCCTACAGTTAAATCAAATAACGTCAAACCGAGAACACGCATCTATTATCTGACATCGCGTTTTTCCCGGGCCATGCGCGCCGCGTCCCGCAACACTTTGCTGCGATCCTTCGACAGGTTAGCTAACGTGCCGCTCTGCACGTCTTCAAGTGCGGCCAGCAAATTAACGTATTCAGCGAGCGCACCGTCGCGTTTTACGGCCCGGGTAAGCGCCGGAAGAAGTCGGTCGCCGTATTGGGCAATCACTCGCACCAATCGGTTCGCGTCTCCGCGTTTTACCGGGTCTTTGATGATGTCCAAAATGGCAGGAATCGCCGTGCTGCTTCGAATCGAGGCGAGCGCATGAATGGCGACGTAGGAACCGCTAGGCCCCATCGAGCCCAGTGAACGAACGAGCTCGCCTTCAAGGGAGCCACTCTTGGTCTCCACAAAGCGAGCCAGGGCGGCCACTTCGGGCGAGTTCATCGTCTCGCTTGCTTCAAGCACAGTGGTCAGAGTCTCGGCGCCGAATCGTTCGATCAGAACCTGCGACGCTTCGAGTCGACCTTTCGGGTCCAAGACTAACAACTCAAGGTCTTCTTTGGACATGCCGGCAATGTCGTCAAACGAATCGACGATGGCGTCGTCAGGCAAGAAGTACGTGACCCCGGTCGATTCACTCTGTCGGGCCACCACAAGCGTCCTGTCGACGCTGTACGTACGTCCCGCTTCAACGTTTGCCACCGGAACTTCGTTGAGTTCAGCAAGTTCTTGGGCGCGCTTGAGGCTCACCTCAGCCAGTTCGACAACGTCGGAATCCGGCGGAATGCCGAGTTCTTCGCCCAGGCCAAGCAGGGCGTCCCAGTTATCCCATTGCGCCGCAGGGTCTAGGTCGTTGACCCGGATCGAGACGCAGACCTCCGCAAAGTTGGCGACCAGCATTTCGGCGAGTCGATCCTCGCTTTCGGCCAGACCAAGTATGATGGCGCGGTCCCGGAGTTCCTCGGTCAGGTAGATACCGGATTCAACCGCCGCACGAATCACCGCGTCACGAAGGGTCTCGTAACGTCGAAGTGGGAACGAGCGGTTTGCGATCACATACTGAAGTTTCTCAGGTTGAGACCAAAACCCCAGAATACCTGCGGCGAGTTTAACCTCGGAGGTAGAGGTCAGGTCATCAAACGCCCGTCCAAAGAACGGGTGGCGCATGGGGCCGACTCGCTCAAAACCGCGTTCGGTGTATTTCTTGGCCGCCGGCTCAAACGAGCCGCTGGCGTTGTCCAACGCAGCCGTAGCTTGTTCCATGATCCACGTCACATTGGAGCGAATCGGTGCCTGAATTTCGACGGCGCGCAGCAATGAACCAAGGGGTTCATAAAGGCCAACGCGCATGCTCGCGCCTTGAGCCAATCGTTCCAGCAGTTTGACGTCGTCAGCATTGTTGATGTCCAACGCCCATCCCACCGATGCGGTCGGCTTGCCTTCGTCGAGATTCACCAAAACAAGCCCGATAACGGGGTAATTTTCGATCTCATGAAGTTGGATGAAACACTCGGTCACGTCAGCGAATAGGCCTTCGATGTCGGTGCGCGGGGCTCGTGCGGCAAAAACCACGTGTTCGTCACGGATCACTTCGACCCGATCCCCGGGGACCTTATAATCGGCAAATCTGGAAGGAAGCCCGGTCATAAGTGGGTTGATCATCGTGGATTCGGGTTCGAATTCTTCGATCCCTTCGTCCACGATTTCTGACACTTCAGAAGCGAGTCCGTCGGCGTCTTCGGCAGCGCCCAATTCGATGAACTGGTCGTCGGTGACGATCTGAGTCGACTCCTCCGCGTTGGAAACCGGTCCGCCGTGTTGTTCAGCGATCAGCCGTTGTTCGAGGTTGAGCTTTTCGGCTTCCACACGTCGGCGTTCGACTTCAAGCGCCTCCTGCGAGGCCTTAAGTGCGCTCCGTTCGGAGGCGATTCGGGTTTCGATTTCGTCCATGCGGGAGCGTTCACGGTCGAATCGCTCGCGCAAATCGGCCATTTGTTGTCGCTCCACCGCCAACGCAGAACGCTCGACCTCGACCTGAGCACGAATCCCGGCGATTTCCGCCTGAGCTTTTTCGATTTCATGGTCCGTCGATGCGGCCAGCGGCGCACTAGAAGCCGCCAGGGGAGCCTCTTCGGGCGCTTTGGCTTTGAGCGCCTGAAATTCGTCGACGGAGTACACCACCACGAATTCGCGAACGTAGCGGGGAAGCCCAGCGTCGTCCTTGTCGAACTCCGCGAGC
>JBFFMO010000887.1:0-2551 GCA_041554035.1 Allomicrovenator sp.
GCTGCGCGCGAAAGGCCTTATCAAATAGCCGACCTATTATATTTCAGAACCAAAAGAAAAGGCCCGACACATGTCGGGCCTTTTTTGGTTTTCACCTCACTAAAGTCCTACTCAGTATAACCAAGCAAGTTGCTGCCCGTGACGGTCGCAGTGGTTCCTGTTGGCGTGGTTCCAATCAGACACTGGGTAGCCGAGATGCCCACGCCCAGCGGACACGAGTAAGTCGCCGACGTGTACAGGTTCCCTGCATAAACGAACGGGGTCGTGCCAGGAGGCGCCGCCGCAATGAAACAATTCGCTCCGTCGTACCATCCGTTAGGACAGACATTTCCCGGCAAGGCTGACGTGTACAGATTGCCGGCCCAAATGAACGGCGTCGTGCCGGGTGCAGGCGTTAGGACATAACAATTTGCCCCGTCGTAGGAACCGACAGCGCATACCGGCTCTTTGTGCGCGTACCATTTGCGTCCCGATGCGGTGATCGTGGCGCTTGGGATGGCCGAAATCACATCACATTGACTTGGCGCCACGGAGGCCGGAGCCAAGGAACCATTGGCCATGACGGCCGGGTAGACACAACGTTTTTTGCAGATTTCCCAGGGATTCAATGTCGTCTGCGGATTGATGAATGGCAGGCGCTCTGGGATGAAGTTTGGATGCGTTTCATAGATGTGTTCAAAACGCTGATAAAATTCCCACAAACCGTTGCCATTGCTGATTGGGAAATTCGAAAAATACCCATGCGATGCATCTGCACGGAAGGCGTACATCACATCGAACACATCGAAATTCTCGCCACCCCAGCGGCACTGCTTGTTGAGTGTGGCTCCCCAGTACGGCATCGCAGTAGCATTGGGAGACGTGACGTGGACATAGTCACGACGGTAATGATCGTCGACAGTCAAGAGCTTCAGGCCATGCATCACGCCGTCGTCATTATGCAGAACGCGGTTTGTGGTTGAAAGCAGAGGCTGCCCCTCGGCGATACATGCTGCCGAGTTTTCAAGGTCGTCCAACTCACGAGGGTTCTCCCAATAATCGTTGCATATCGAGCCATTAAAGACCGAACCACACACCACTTCACGGGCGACGTATTCAGCAAAGCCTTCAAGGAACGCCAAGTTATCGTCTTCTTGGCAGTTATGAGTTCCCCAGTCGGCAAAAGAAACGGTCCAATTCCACGGCCATGGAGACCCATTGGTATTGATATTAATCGGCCCCAAAAATCCCGGAATAATGTTCGGAATATAGCCGGATTTGTGTTTGTACTGCCAGGCATGAGCCGACTCATGAATCACGGTCAAAACGCTCGAATCGGACAAATAGGTTGTATGCAACCCGCCGCCGCCGGCAACGGGCGGCGTAATCCCCCAGAAGCTGGCATTCATGGGATAATTTAGGTGATAGGGCCCGTTGAACTTGAGCCATGAATTCTGAGCATTTAATGCCACGTCGAATTTCATCAACGCGTCAAAAGCAATCGCCTGACTCTGACGTCCTAGAACGCCAAAAATCCCCGCCTGACCTGGTGCAAACGTGCGGGTCCCCATCGAGTGGTTGCCCCATCCCAACCAGCCCGTTTGAAGCAACTCCGAGAAACCACCCCAAATGAAACCGTCCACGGTGAATTTGTTCCAGACCATGAAACTCCCGTCACGAAGACGGTATTTAACGCGGAACTTTCGGTCCTTTTTCGAGAACCATCCCGAAAACGTCTTTTGTGCCGAAAAACAGCCATTATTATCGGTTTTGACGACACCCCATTGCCCATAAAGGCCAAGCCCGAGGCTGGTCGAAACCCTAATTTCTGCGCGACGGAGCGGCAAAATGGGGTCGCCCACATTCATGCCGTCGTCCTTGAATTTCAGGCAGCCGCCCATCGACCACGTATGCGACGATTTGGCCGCAAAAATGATATCGCCTTTGCCCACTCCGTATTTCGAAATGCCCTGCCCCTGTCCTTCCAAGACGATGACGGCTTCCTCATAAAAACCGTCCGTCGGAGCAGCGATCGAAATCGTGTTCGCGTCGATCTTGGTCCACGCCAAGGCGCGGTTATCGCCGGTCAGGGCGAGTTCGCTGACGTTTAGTGGTGCGTTCGAGCCTGTGTAGTGCAGGGTGAGGCTACCGTCCCTTTCAGTCCTGACCTCAATCTGACCGAAGGTCCCGTGACGCTGCACATAGTCTTCGATGAGCGCCTCGGGCGAAGCGTCGGCCGACGTCAGGAATGCACTTTCTAGAGAACCCTGGATGCATGGCGCGTGAGCTTCAATCACGCAGGCTACGTCTTCCGCCGCACAAGGCGCTTCGGCGCCTTCGCAGGCCCAAACATCATCCACAATCGCCAACGCGAAGGTGTTGATATCGATGGACGTGAGGTCAATTTCTTCGGGACCAAAAAGCAGCACACCGGCTGCGGGCAAATTGGCGGGGTCGACATGAATCAGCCACCAACCGCCTTCGACTTCTTCTTGCGAAAAGGCGATGTCGTGGTCACGACCATTTCCATCACGCAGCTGCAATTTCATGGGTGCATCTTCTGCGGTCAGAA
>JBFFMO010000888.1:0-2546 GCA_041554035.1 Allomicrovenator sp.
CAGGCATGGTAGCGACGCCCGATGGCCATGGCCGTGGCGTACATCCCCAAATCAAGCGCCAGATGCGCCATGTTCGGATGGGTCGCCGACAGGGCAGCCGCGGCGTCGACAATCGCCGCCTTTGCGTTGGGGCCCATGGACAGGGCAAAAGGCATATCGGCTTCACTGACCCGGCGTTCTCCAAGGCCGTGCTGGAAGCGCGCTCTTTCGCGTGCATCCGCCGCCGTCGACAAAAGAACAACAGGGCCGAATCGGTAGAACCAAAGGTAGGGATTGATGTACACACGAGAGACCTGAAACGGCGGATCCAGGGGGTCTTCTTCCGGCGATGCCGGGCCCTTCGTCAGGCGTTGCGCGATCGAGGACGAGACCTCGTCCGCGGCGGTCCGCAGGCAGACTCGCGATGAGGAACCCACGACAGAACCCGCTGAGTCGGCGTCGAGATATTTGAGCAACTCCAGCGAAGCGCGGTTTGAAATTTCGATTTCGGGGGGAGTCATCAACGCCTCCTGACGAGCACGAATGACAAGCCCGCCGCCAAGCCCAACACCATCACCACCAAGAGACCCACCAGAGCTTGAAGCGTGATTTTGTTGGATGCCGCCACAGAAACCGGGCCCACTTGAGTCATCTTGATATTGGTTGAAACCACGGGAACGGCGATGGCCGTGGTGACCACTTCGACTTGTTGAGGCGTCATGCGGTCGATGGCGCCCGCCACCAATCGTTGAACCTCAGGAACGGAAATGGGAATTTTGCCCTCCGCGTCAGGGCGATACTTCAGAAGGACGGCCGCACGTGGGGGCGGCAATTCATCGCGCGTCAATCGAACTCTGGGCGTCTCGGGCAACACCAAATTCACGTGCGCATCCACGACGCCATCGATGGCCATCAAGGCGCGTCGAAGTTCTTGGCCGGTCGCAAATTGCACGATGATACGTTCTTCGTCGGCCGAGGGAACGAGTCCCTCACGCGGGTAGAACTGAGAGAAGCCCTCCACACGGGGACGCGGCAGCCCTTGGCGCTGCAACGCAGACCATGCCTCGATTCGGACGCCGTGGGGAACGGTGACCGCCCAGAGTTTCGGATCGCCGGGATCGGGGATCTTGTCTGCCTCAATGCCGTTTCGCTCCAGCAACGTGATCATCTCGTTCGCACTCGATTCGTCGAGGCCGTGATGAAGTTCGCTGGTGCAGGCCGAAAGCAGCAAAGCACAAATCATTAAGACGATGACCTTCACATCATACCTGTGTGTTCAGGACTTGTTTGAAGCCCCCGACGATTTTTTCGACCATCTTCGCTGCGAGTTCGACCTGTTGGGCGTGTCGGTAGCTCACGCCTTGAAGCTGCAGAAGTTCTGAGGGTGACAAGTCCGCCCCCCGTTCAATCCGATTCATCTGCCGATCCAAAAACTTACCGTCTTTCTCGATGCTGCGGACAAAGGAATCGACGCGTTTCTCAACGCCCCCGACCTTCGTCGAATGATCGACCTCTTTTGCAGGGGGTTCCGCTTTGGCCTCCAGAGTCTTTTTGAACTCGGAGACTCCTCCGCCTGGCGGTCGACCCTCGGTCATTTGTGGAAGCGAAACGCTAGCCAAGCCACGTGCACTGATAGGATCCATGGACACCTCCCCCGGGGTTATCGGTCAGTTCCCAAATTTGTTGCGAAAAAACTTCGCAAACCGAATTCGCGCCCACGTTGACACAGGTGTGACGCTTGTTACGTTAAACTACTGAAGCCGGAGACGAATATGTTGCGTACAATCTTGGTGATTCTGATGCTCTCGGTGCCAAGTAGTGTGCTGGCCGATGATTACGCCACGCAATATGGGGATGGCCTACGCTTCTACGCCGAGGGACGCTACGACGTCGCGCTCGAGAGCCTCTACCGCGCCTACGCACTCAAACCCTCGCCGGGTCTGTTACGGCTGATCATCCGGACACATGATTTCATGGGGCATTGCTCGGCCGTCGAACGGCAACTCGCGTTCTTCAAAGAACTTCACCCCAAGGAAACAGCGGTCGTCCCTCAGCTTTGTGCCAACCCCGGTACGCTTAAGATCGAATGTTCCCCGCATGCTGGCACCGTGATTATCGATCACATGATCACCGCTGTTTGCGGTACCCAGATTAAGGTGCCGGCCGGCACACATCGGGTGCACAACCCGCAACTGAACGAGGTTCGTGAGTTCGTGGTGGAGCCTGGAAAGACCACCGTCGCGGTGCTTCAATTGAATCCCGAAAAGTGGTTTCCAAGCCGCGCGGACAACGAGGACGAAGGGGTCCCGCTTTTGAAGGATCCTCGTCATTACACGGTGATCAAGAGCCCGGACGGACTTTATGAGATCTGGGTTCGGAGCGATTTACGAAACGACCCCGACATGAACGGCGTTCAGGTACCAGGGTTCACGATTCTGAAGAGCACCGACGGCCTCTACGATATTTCGAGCGATGCACTCAAGGCGCCGTACACGCCTCCCGAAAAGCCCAAAGAACGACGCAAGATGCCGGTCGTGCCCATCACACCTTAGTCGATCGACCACATC
>JBFFMO010000889.1:0-2545 GCA_041554035.1 Allomicrovenator sp.
CCGTCTTCTTCCTCGACTTGCTCAGTGACGACTCCGCCGTGATTCACGCTGCGGTGCCGGGACTCCGGATCATGGCAGGGCTAGAGGTGTTCATCGCCATGGCGCTGATCCTGACTCAGGCGCTTTTTGGAGCCGGCAACACAAAATTCGTGATGTGGGTCGAGTTGGTGCTCCACATGCTTTGCCTCGCCCCTTTGACCTGGGTGTTTGGAGTCCACTTGAACCTGGGATTCCTCGGCGTGTGGCTCTCGGCAACGGTTTACGTCACTGCGTTGGCCTCAGCCATGGCCTGGAAGTTCTGGGAAGGCTCATGGAAAGGCATCGAGGTCTGATCGCGCCCCCTGGCGTATCCAAGATTCAATCAGCCGTATTTGATGGTCCCGCAAGGGCGCCGCGCCCGACCACGCTGGAGGTTGAACCTCCCAGCGAATCGTCTCGTAATCGGGCACGATCTTTTGCAAAAGATAGGAATCGGCCGGATCAAAGGGCACGACCAGAAACTCCTCCCCACCATTTGAACGCGCACCAATCATGGATTCGCGGGTCAATGGGTTGAGCTGCCATTCCGGGTCTTGATGGCAGGACCAACATCGACGCTCGAAGATCCTTTCCACCTGCGACCATCGAACCTCAGGCGACACTTGATCCGTCGGCCCCTCTTCTTCGGCATCAACCCGCCATGTCTTGCGCTTGAAGGGAAAGAGCGGCGAGCCCACGACGCTGACAAGGCGTGAGTCATTGACCTGCAGGCTGTAATCCAATCCGTCGATCAACCTTCCGAAAGGCCGCCACGTCAAAGTCTTGGTGGCGACATCCCAACTCGTGCGACCGCCCATGCGTTTCCCCCCGGAAACCAATGAGATCACGTCGTAGTCCACCAGAAGATCGTCATCGATATGGTTTGAGAGGCGAATCGATATCTGCGGATTCGTTGGAATAACATCGGTGTCGGGACTGATTTGCTCTACGACCAACCATGGTTCCCCAGCTGCAGGCACAGCGATGGGGTTTCCCTGGGCGTCCAATACTGGGTCGGGGTCGATGGATCCGCAGGCGGATAAGAGGGCAAGCACGAGAATCGATGAGCGCATGCCCGGAAGTGTAGTCATTATGGAACTTTTAGAGAAGTCCCTCGCGTCCCTTGACGTCGGGAGGCGTCTGGCATTGAATAGCCGGCCGCGCGAGACCGCGATTAAGTCAGGAAGAGGATTGGGACTATGAAACGTTTGTTGGCATGCTTCGGAGCAGTGCTCCTTCTTTGTGTTGCACCGGGATGCAAGGGCTCCAACTCTGAGTCATCCAGTGTTGACGCTCAATCACAGGCCGACGCGCAAGGTAAAACCCCCAAGGCGCCGGACGCGGGAGCCGAAGCGAAAGCGGCCGATGACGCGCCTGCGGTCACGATTTATCCCGGATTCAATTTCGGAGTCCTGGTTCCCGCTGAACGGATCCGCTTTGTGGATTTGGCGAAAGCCGAACTTTGCCCTTGCCCAGGCTCCACTGTAAGCCTGCACGAGTGCCTTCAAGACGACGAAAAACGTTGTTCAATGGCAGAACAGTCGGCAACGATTGTGGCCATGGGCATCAAACAAGGGCTCAATCAATCGGATGTCTTGGGCGAAGTCGCTGAATTCATCGAGTCGTCGAAAAAGACCTACGAATTTGACCTGCGTGGAACACCTTTCCGCGGATCGGAAAAAGCCAAGGTCGTGTTTGTCGAGTTCGCTGACTTCCAATGCCCACATTGCCGCGAGGCCGGAAAGGTCTTCGCTGAAGTCGAGAAAAAGTACGGCGACAAGATCGCGGTCTACTACAAACACTTCCCACTGGGTGCCCATCCCGAGGCTCGCTACGCAGCGCAGGCCGCAGTGGCCGCCCATCAGCAGGGCAAATTCTGGCCGATGCACGACATCATTTTTGAAAATCAAATGACGTTGAGCAACGAAAAGATTGACGGGTTTGCGCGACAAATCGGGCTGAATTTCGACAAATTCAAGTCAGACATTAAGAGCCCGGGCGTCATGGCCCTGGTTGAGGCCGACCGCAATGAAGGCGAGAAAGCGAACCTGACCGGCACGCCCACGATCTTCTTGAACGGTGTCCGATACCTCGGGGACCGCAGTGTCGAGGCCATCAGCAGCGCCGTGGACGTTGCTCTGGAATCCGCTGAAACGACGAAATAACTATTTTTTGAACCGACGTGACCTGAACGTGGCGTCGGTGGCGACGTAACGGGCACGTGTGTGTGATGAAAAACGGAGAAGACAATGGCTGAAGCAGTAGCTGGTGAATTGAGTAAGGCGGACCTCTTGTATCGGGTGCGCCACTCGACGTCTCATATCTTGGCGACTGCCATCCTTGAGATGTTTCCAGATGCCAAATTCGCAATCGGGCCGCCCATCAAGGACGGCTTCTATTACGATTTTGAGCTGCCGCGCGCGCTCACGCCCGACGATTTCGAAGAGATCGAAGCCAGGATGACCGCCGCTGTCGAAGGGAACCAGAAATTCCTCCAAGAGGAATGGCCCAAAGAAAAGGCGCGAGA
>JBFFMO010000890.1:0-2541 GCA_041554035.1 Allomicrovenator sp.
ACTCCGGTAGGCGATGTCGTTGGCGACGGCCAGAATGAGCGCGATATCGTGGGCGATGCCGTGCGCCCCGCCATTTTCATGGCGGCTGATGCGACTCACCTCTACACACGCATCCGATTGAACTCGACGCCCATCAAAGGTGGGGGTGGGCTCGCGCCGTTTTCGTGGGGCGTGCTCTTTGACACCGACAACGACTTTTCAGATTACGAAGCGCTGAGCATGGTCTCGGGAATCAACAACCCTGACGACGTGTCGGTTCAGATCAACACCATTCAAGGCACACTTGGCTCGCCGAGCGACTCTGCGGAAATCCTCATCCCCATCGGCGATTTCACGAGCCTCGGACGCGTGGTCACGGCCTGCACGCAGGCGAGCGCGCCGGCGCCGGGCTGTTTTTCATCGAATGACGATTATTTTTTGGACTACGCAGTCACTTGGGCAGCACTGGCTCAAGGTGGCGTGTTCCCGGGTGATGAGCTTCGAGTCATCGTGGCCAGCGGCAACAGCGACAACGCCTTCGCTTCAGATTTGGGCGGAATCGGCACCACGATTGGCGCGCTGATCTCAGACCCATTTTGCATCGATAGCGATTATGACGGCGTCTCGAATTGTCTGGAAGACCTGAATGGCGACAACGTTCTCGACGAAGACACCGATGGCGACCAAATCCCCAACTATAATGACCCCGACGACGATAACGACGGGATTTCGACACGACTCGAAGACACCAACGGCAACGGCAATTGGTTCGACGACGATTCGGACGGCGACGGCATTCCAGACTTTCTGGATCGTGATGACGCAGCGCCGTTTGTTCTGATTTTGTCACCGCAAAACGGGGCGACCGTAAACACGCCGACTTCGTCGATTTCGGGTTCGGCCGAACCCGGTTCAACCGTCAGCGTCCAAGTGGATGGCGGCACCGCAATCGTTGTCGTGGCCGACGCCATCACGGGCGCCTGGACGGCCAACCTGGGGCAGACTCTGAATGACGGCCCGCACTCGGTCATCGCCAACGCGACCCTCAGGACATTGACCTCTTCGACGTCCTCGAGCTTCGTCCAAGACACGCTCTCTCCCTCGGTGGCCGTGATTTCGCCGGCAAATGGTTCGGTCATCACCGACTTGACGCCCACCATCACAGGCAGCGCGGAAGTCGGTTCCACCGTACGTATTTCGATCGACGGTGGCCCGCCGATTCTGGTTGCGGTATCGGCCGCAGGCCAGTGGTCGTACCCGGTTCCTGCGGCGTTGTCGGCCGCCTCCCACACGGTCATCGCGTCCGCGACCGACGCAGCTGGCAACACCTCGACGACCACATCGACCTTCATCGTCAACATCAACGAGTGTCTGCTCGGTCTGGATAATTGCAGCGTCAACGCCACCTGCACCAACACCACCCTCGGTTTCGATTGCACCTGCAAGACCGGCTATGCGGGCGATGGCGTGACCTGCAACGACATCGATGAATGCACGCTTGGAACCGATGATTGCGATGCTTTGGTCTCGTGCACCAATACCCCTGGTTCGTTCATCTGTGGTTCGTGTCCGGTGGGCTACGACGACGTGAACGGCAATGGAACGCTCTGTGTCGACATCAATGAATGCGCGCTTGGCACCGATAATTGCGATAATTTGGTCACCTGCACCAACACGCCAGGCGCGTTCACGTGCGGTTCATGCCCGGCCGGATACACCGACCCCAACGGCGACGGGACCGTCTGCCTTGACATCAATGAATGCCTCCTCGCCCCCTGCGATCCGCTGCTCACCTGTGTGAACACACCGGGCGCGTTTTCGTGCGGCTCATGCCCTGCTGGATACCTCGACGTGAACGGCGACGGAACCCTTTGCGATAATATCGACGAATGCGCGCTGGGCACCGACACATGCGACGATCTCGTGACTTGCACCGACACCGTCGGTTCTTTCACGTGCGGCGCCTGCCCGGCCGGATTCCTCGATGTCAACGGCGATGGAACTCGCTGCGACGACATCAATGAATGTGTGCTCGGCACCGATGATTGCGACGCTTTGGTCACCTGCACCAACAGCGCAGGCGGCTTTGCCTGTGGCAGCTGCCCTGCGGGCTATCGCGACACCAATGGCGATGGAACCCTCTGCGAAGACCTCGATGAATGCGTGCTGGGAACCGACAACTGCGACGCGCTGGTGGTGTGCTCCAACCTTGTGGGGAGTTTCACCTGCGGTTCATGTCCCGCAGGTTATATCGACGTCAACGGCGACGGCACGCTCTGTCAGGACATCAACGAATGTGACGACGGCACAGACGACTGCGACGCCGTCGTGGCCTGCAACAACACTCCCGGCAGCTTCGTTTGCGACCCCTGCCCCACCGGTTATACCGACGTCAACGGCGACGGCACCCTTTGCGCCGACATCGACGAGTGCGTGCTTGGAACGGATAATTGCGACGATCTGGTCGTGTGCACCAACACGCCAGGCCTCTTCACGTGCTCAGCTTGTCCTGCCGGTTACACCGACGTGAATGGCGATGGCACGCTGTGTCAGAATATCGAC
>JBFFMO010000891.1:0-2540 GCA_041554035.1 Allomicrovenator sp.
CGGGAAAACTACTCGACCTCAAGTATATTCCCGCTGAGCCGGCGGCGATTCTGCCCGAGTCGGAGCCCGTGAAACCTACACCGGATGTCGACCAAACCTTCGAGGCGACCATCGCAGTTGCGCAGGCACCCGAAATCGACGAGAGGCCTTCGCCCGTTGAGAGTACGCCCGAACCGCCCGTTATCATTTCGAAAGCGACGCCCAAGAAAGTCGTCGAAAAAAAGAAGTCGCCTGGTGTCGTGGAACCCGAGCGGCGTCTGAATCGGCGATGGGTCTTGGCATCATTGGGCGTTCTACTTGTGATTGCAGTGGTTTACCTTTCGCGCGATCAAGCCCGCAAAATGACGGCAGCGGCGTCGATCGATGCCGAATTGAGCACGCTCGATCCCATGGATCTCGCAGAGGTCTTGGAGGAAGCCCAATCCGCAAGTGCCGCATGGCCGGACGATAGGGGCTTTTCGGAACGACTGGCTTTCATCGAAGTCGTTCGTACGGGCAAGTTTAAGGCAAACACAGTTGTGGAGGCCGAGACGCCGTTTGGGCTGGCTGCTATGGCACTTTCGGCCCTTGAGGCTGGTGAATTCGAGACGGCCATTTCCACGGCGGCTCGTCTCGAACACACATTTCCTGACGAACCCATCGCTCTTTGGGTTCAAGGTGTCGTCTTGGAGCGTCGCGGCAAGCTCAGCGCCGCGGGGCGAATCTTTGAATCCTTGACGGCGCACCATGGTGATTTCCTCGCAGGCTGGTTGGGTAAGATCCGGGTGCAAACCAGACTCGGCGATTTGGCCGCGGCCACCGATGCGGCTGAGCACGTTTCCAAGCTCGTGTCCGACCACCCTTATCTTATTGTGCGAAGCGCAAGCTTTCCTGGCCTTCAGGACTTCACGGCGTTTCGCGAAACAACGAAAAAATCCCTGCCCACCAAAATGCCCGAGGCTGCGGATCTTTTTACGGCGTCCGTGGCTCATCTTCAAAACGCCATTCTGGCCCTCCGGGCCGGAGACACAGCTCAAGCACGACTTGATGCAGAATTGGCATCCAAAGACTCGCAGCTCGTGCCGGCTCAGCTGCTGGCCAGTGTGCTTCGACTGGCCGATTACGATGTCGAGCGCGCTGAGGCGGCATTGCAGAATATTGCGCATTTGGATGGCGTGAGTGAGCAGGAACTGCTTCTGGTGCAAAGCGTCGCTCCCTTGGCCTTTTCCTACGCCGGACGACCTGACGTAGCGCGTCGATACACGGCGATGTTTGGCGTGGATGTCGAAGGCGTGGACGGGCAGCAGGAAGGTGCGTTCAAGACCCGTTGGAACGAATGGAAACCCGCGATGCTGCCTGCAGTCATTGCGCGAGTTGCGGTCATGAACGAGCTCGGTCTGGTCGAGCCCGCGGTGAAATTGGCGCAACAATTTCTGGGTCAACCGGGCGGAGAACCGCTGGGATTCATCGTTGTTTTATTGGCCGAACAAGGCGGTGCAGACGTTCAATTTCCCCCGCTTGAGGGGGACGCTCGGCTGGCAGGGGAGGTCATCCGTGCCGGAATCGACGGCAGGAGTCGCGCAGTCATCGAACTGGCAGGGAGAATTCCGGCCGATTCGATCTATCGAAATTTGGTCGTTCGGTTCCTGACTCAGGCCCATCTGGCCCTGCGGGAAACCGGCGATGCGCTTGGAGTGCTGGACCGTACCCATGCGCCGATCGTCGAGGCGATTTTTCTGGATGGCATGCGGCTGCGGGTCCTTTCCCGTTTCGGAAAAGGAAACCCACAATTTGTCACAACGGCTGAGCGCCTGCTTAAAGCCGAGCCGGTTGGGGTAAACCGACTGACAGACCTGGGGTACGCGATGTTTTGGCAGGGGCGAATCAAAGAATCCGAAGGCGAAATCCAGCGCGCATTGGAGTTGAATCCAAGCCACAGACAGGCAAATTGGCTCTACGGGCTCTTACTTCGGCAACGCGGGAATTTCCGGGAGGCTCAGCAGCATTTTGATCGTTCAGGTCGTGACTTTGACAACAGTGTGGATGTTTTGATCGAGTTGGGAATCGCGCTGGGGGCTCTGGGAAACCACGAGGAATCTCGAAAGATGTTCTACAAGGCGATCCTTTTGGATCGGTCGAGTTTGGATGCTCTGGCGGGCTTGGGTGAAGCTTACGTGAAAGTCGATTCAGAAACCGCTGTGCGAGACCTCGAACGCATCATGTCGGGTTATCCGGCCACTCAAGAACTCGGTGCGCAACGTGCTGAGGTGCTGAAGTGGCTGGCGGTCGTTAAGGGCGTTCGAAAAGGAAACGAAGCGGCGCTTGGGTATCTAAACACCGCGGAATCCTTGGTCGGCAAACGTCCGGATTTGATCATCGAACGAGCTCGCTACTCGGAGTCGGTCGATGATTTCGGCGGAGCTCGCGCGCTTTACGCTCAAGCCCTCCTGCGCAATTCCGCCCTGGGCGAAGCTCATCTTGGGTTGGCCAAAATGGCCATCCGTGAGGGTGACACCAAGGTCGCCAGGGACCACCTCGAAAAGTACATCGAATTGGAACCG
>JBFFMO010000892.1:0-2535 GCA_041554035.1 Allomicrovenator sp.
CCTTCTTGATGCTTTTTCAGTTCGGGTTTCTCTACGTTGCAGCCTTGAGTCTGTGGCATGGATTTAAGGCTCGAGGCGGACGAACGAGGGCAGCTCTCGATGTCGTCGAAGCCGGCTAAAACCCTCTACGCCCTTGGCCTGCTCCTCATGCTGGGGTGCTGGTCCCTCCCGTTTATTGCCAACGATGGTCTGCTGCTCGGCGTCTACGCGTCGATGTTCCTCATCTACGCCCTTGCATGCCGAAACCTCGATTCGGTGAGCCTTCCTGCGCTTCTGGGGTTCGCGTTGGCGCTGCGTTTGGGGCTGGTCTGGCATGACCCAGTGCTGTCCGACGACCTTTTTCGATACGTCTGGGAGGGGCGAGTTTGGTTGGCCGGGCATAATCCCTTTGTGGAATCGCCGAGCAGCACGGCCCTGGAAGCCCTGCGCGACTCTGTGATCTGGCCTCGAATCAACCACCCAGAAGTCCCCACGATCTACCCCCCTGCTGCTCAGGGGCTTTTTGCGTTGAACGCGCTTCTTGGGGGAGGCCTCATCTTGTTGCGCCTGATTTTTATCGCGGTGGAATTCGCCTGTGTGGCCGCTGTGATCAAGATCTCAAAACCCTCGGTGTCGACGCTTGGGATGTATTTGCTCAACCCGCTCGTGATCGTCGAGTCGGCCTGGAGTGGGCATATTGACGTGGTTGCCGTGGGTTTTTTGGCGATCGGAATTCTGCTTTGGGAAAAAGGCCGCGGCTCCTCGAGTGTGTTTTTTGGCCTGAGCGTAGCCACAAAGTTCTTGGGCGTGATTGGACTTGCCTGCGTGGCGTTCGCTCCGCTTCGAAAACACGAATCATGGGCCACACGGGCCCGAACCCTGGTTTTCACGGGTCTTGTGGTGGGGGCATTTTACGTCCCCTGTGTGCCCGAAAGACCCGCGGATCTATTTTCGGGATTCACAACCTACGCCGCAACCTGGCGCTCCAATGATGGGCTTTTCCGCTTATGGACACACGTCGCCGAGGCCACGATGACCGCAGAAACGTCCAGCGGAGACAAGGTCTTGGTGCACCTGGATGGCCTTGATTCCCTGGCGACACAACGGCATTGGACCAAGACTTGGGAAGGACGCGAGATCCCAAACACGACCTTTGCTCAGGACCAAATTGCTCAATTTCTGGGCAAGGCTTTGGGCGCAGGCTTTGTGATGAGCGTTTTCTTTTTTGCCGTATGGGTGATTCGCGACCCATGGCAGGGTTTTGGGGTCACGATGTTCGCTTTGCTGCTGGCCGCGCCCACGGTTCACCCCTGGTACGTTTTATGGCTGATCCCTTTTGCCGTTCGAAATCCCAGAGGTTGGTCACAAGGAGCGCTGGCTTTTAGCGCTTTGGTGTTGATCGGATATCTCGCATGGTTGAGCGACCGACAAGGCGGTGAGTGGCTTGTACCGTGGTGGGCGGCGCTTGTAGAATTTGGGGCTCTGTGTGCTTTGGCGCTCGGATCGCCCCGATTGTGGCTACGTCAGCGCGAGTGATGGGATTTCGGCAAGGCATTGTGCCGTTGACACACAATTTTCAGGTCTGATACACCATGCACGGATTATGCAAAAAACGACGTGCTTAGAAGCAGGATGCGCCATGAGTGATCCCGCCGGGTGGAAAATGCGTATTAACTTAATGTGGGCATTGCTCGCGCTTGTGGTTTCCACAGGCTGCGGTCCCGTTCAGTCGACCTCTCGAATCGGTGAGGCCGCTGTTGCGCTTGAACGCGCACGTGTGGCTCAAGCCGACCAAAAAGCTCCTTACGAGTATTATAGCGCCAAATTCTACATGCATAAGTCGCGTGAAGAATGGGGCTATTCGGACTTCGAGGCTTCTTTTGACTACGCTACGGAAGCCAAACGGGCTGCCGAAGCTGCGCTGTCGAAAGCCAAAGAAGACCCGTGGACGGGCTCTCCGGCCGACAAGATGATCACTCCTGAGGACATGAAGGACACCGGTCGCCCAGAGGGCAATCCGGCCGCCGATCATGACCGTTTGACGGAAGGAGGCATCCGATGAGTCGTTTTTTGACCCTCGCATTCTTCGGCATCTTTTCGTTCGTGGCTTCTGGCTGCACCACTGGAGCAACGCTTCGTGGGCGCGCCATGGAAATCCAAGCGATCAACAAGTCGATCCACGAGCGCGCCTACACCTGCGCGCCAAAACAACTCGCTTTTTCGGAGTCCAGCGTCGAGTTCGGACTCTACGAACTTCGTCAGGGCAATTTTGTGAAGGCTCAAGCTCATCTCGAGCTCGCCGAAGAAAATGCCCGTCAGGCGGACATGCTTTCCGATCATGAAGAATGTTTGGACAAACGAATCGCTTTGGTCGTCGAGAAGACGCCCACGGCCAAAATCGAGCCCAAACCTCAGGATCAAGACGGCGACGGCATCCTCGATCCGGTGGATCAGTGTCCCGCAGATCCAGAAGACTTCGACACGTTCGAAGATGAGGACGGCTGCCCCGATCGTGATAACGACAAGGACGGAATCCTCGATCCTGCCGACATCTGC
>JBFFMO010000893.1:0-2534 GCA_041554035.1 Allomicrovenator sp.
GCATGGGGACCGAGAGTCCGGGCAGGTAAAAACTCGTGCCCTGAACCAGAGCTCGTTCAAATAAGGCGGAGCCTGGACGGACAAAATACGCGGCGTCGGCCAGCGCGTACCACACCACAAAGGAGTCGTCCGTTGCTTCGACAAAAAGGGCCTGATCGAGATCTTTGGAGTCGTCGTTGTCGATGGTGACGAAGGGCAGTTGCCGTAAGTCCACCAAACCCGAAAAATCGAGGGGTTTTGCTGCCAACGTGCGGGTTTCTTCCAAGACTTTCGCAGGAAAGACCGGATCGACTTTGTGCTGGTGAAGAATGCGTTCGAAGGCCTTTTTGAGTTGGCCTTGCGGATGGATCTCGCTCATGGGCCTGCAACTTCAAAGGAAATTGATGCCCAGTGACTCGTCTGAGAGAACGTGCCATTGACCTGGAGAGCGGCCCCGGCGCCTGTTCGTGACATCACAGCAAGGCCGGCATTATTGCCCATTCCGCCGTTTTGTGTCTGGTCACTGATTTCGGTGAAACCCGCGCTGGGTGTGTGTGAACGGCCTCCCGTTGCAGTTGCCGTGAGCATCAATCTCCCACTGGCAGGTGTGTAGCCGTAGGTGTAGCCCGCCGTTGCAACGCTGCCGCTGCACGTATTGGTCAGTGAAGAATTGTCTGTAACGATATTTCCTGTGGAGCCGACGGCGGCAGCATTCGTGACTCGCATCGCCGTGACCACCGTGGCAAAGGGGTTCCCAGACAGTCGAACTCTGACGCCACCGGTTGTCGCGTTGCCACGCGCGCCCCAGACTTCAAGGCGTTGAGTGTCGTTGCCATCACACTCGACTTCCAATCGTCCCCACGTCAGTCCCAATCCCGTGACCGAATCGACAGTTCGACTCCCGGTGCGAATCGAGACAAAAGCGAAATACACATCGGTGTTCGAGCCTGAGATATCCGGGGTCGTGACATCGTCCGCAGCGTTGCCGGTGTCGCTGACCGACACGGTTTCTGCCACTGTTGGCTCAATATTCGCCACGCACGTCACGCCATTGCCCGCATAACCTGCATTGCAGGTGCACGAAAACGACCCGGCGGTGTTTGCACACGTCGCGTTGGCATCGCAGTTGTCGGTGTTCAGAAGACACTCATCGATGTCGGCACAGGAGATGCCGTTAAATGCTGTTCCAGGGGGGCATACGCACAAGTTATTTGTGCACGTTCCGGCACCACACGATCCGCAATCTCCGGTTCCAAGGTTCGAGCAGGTGCCGCTGAGGTCTTTCGTTCCGCATTCGTAACCCAGAGCGTCGCACGCAACGGTCACGTTGCATCCACAGATATTTTGGTCGCTGCCCCCACCGCATGTTTCGACTCCCGGACAACCGCCGCAGTCTACCGTTCGCTCGATGCCGCAAGCGTCCGTCGCAGTCGTGGCTCCACACGTATTTGCACGGAGGCAAAAATCTGCGTCGGTTTCGACGCAGCCACAGACATTATCCACGTCGGAGCCGCCGCAGGTGAGGGGCGCCGCGCAGGTTCCGCAATTAAATGTTCGGGTGATTCCGCAGGTTGGATCCTCGGCTTCGAGTGACCCGCAATTCTTGTTCAACGACGCACACACGGCGGCGTCTGAAGAGCCCGGACATGCACAAACGTTTGCCGTCCCGCCCGCTCCACATTCAAGTGGTGCTGCGCAGGTGCCGCAATCTGCCGTTCGGACTGCTCCGCAATTGTCCATCGCGGTAAGCGGGTCGCATGCGGCACTCAATCGCGCACAAAACGCCAAGTCGGTTTCGGGCTGGCAAGTGGTCGCGTCGGGGTTCGTCCCGCCGTCGGATACGCTCGAATCGAGTCCGGCATCGGAGTCTGCTGTCTGTCGAACCCAAATTCCGCCGACGCAGGAGCGGTTTGACCGGACCTCGTCCGCGCTGCACTGAACATCCTGAGGGATGTCAAATGAGCAGGCCGATACGGTTACCCCGAATAATAACAAGATGTATTTGAGCATGCTCGAACTTTCTCACGCCGCGTAGAATGTATCAAGCCACGAGGGATGGCCGCACGACGCTTTGGGATCTACTTCTCTTGGGCCTGAGGGTCGAACCTCACCGCGCCGAGCCGTCGATTGAGCTCGACAAAAAACTCCTCGATATTTCGAGCGTTTTGGCCAAAATCTCCCTTTCCAACTCGCGACGAACTCTTGACGTTCACTCGTGTCGCGAACTCGGTGATGGGCTCGACCCGGATTTCGATGTCGTCGATAAATCCGAGTGAGCGTGTCGACCGTTCGGCTCGAACAGTAAGCGCGCTGCGATCGTCTTGAATGAGTTCCCAACGGTTGAGGTCCGTCACACTGCCGCGCACTTCGTCAAAAACCCGCTGGGGGTCGGTGGAATAATACTGGGGAACCACGTCGGCATACTCAGCCGTCTTGCCGGTCTCGACCACGTTGAGCACAGGCCAGATCATGCTGACAGCCAGAACCGCGGCGATGATCAACCCAAGGACGATCAGGGAAATATGAAAAATCTTTCGTTTCATGTCAGCCATCTA
>JBFFMO010000894.1:0-2532 GCA_041554035.1 Allomicrovenator sp.
AAAAAACGACCAGGTGTAATGGCGGCCTGTATGGTCGATATTCTGCTCAAGAACCACGTCACCAATCGCGAGTCCGATGCTCAACGCAATCGGGGCATCCAGGCTGGGGTTCATTCCGGCAACGGCTTCATGAAGATCCATGGCCACCCGCGCGGCCCGCTCCGCGTCGTTCTCACTCGAAATCGGCACCCCAAACAGCAGCGTAAACCCGTCTTCGTTCACGCGATGCACCACCGCATCATTCTTGTACGCGATTGAATCAACGATGCGGGTGTACTCCTGCAAGACCTGCAGCCACCTGACCTGTCCAAGCACATGCCGAAGCGCAAAGAGCCCCTCGAGATGGCCCGCAGCGATGATGCATTCCTTTCGCTCACGCGTATGCCATTCGGCTGTTTTGGGCGTTTGAGCAATTCGAGTCACGGGGGTGTTTCCGCCTCCCTCAGAGGTTCCCGCAGTGCCCCCGGTGGCTGTCTGAATCGAACTTGGAACCGTACGACCTGAACTTTCCGAAGCGACAGCCGTATTGTCGTTGTTGCCCTCGCCGCCTACAAAGCGCGAGACACTGGCAAAGTGTGCGGAAAGACTCGTGGAGTCGTGGATATCGGTGAGCCCGTACAACACACGAGTGAGTTCAACCTGCACGTCACGGGCGGTCGGCGGTCTGTCGTCGGGTTCCAGCGAAAGAATCCGGTACATCAACTCCACGAGCGATTCAGGAATCTCGGCATTCAAGCTGGAAATATCGGGCACGATGGCCGACTTCACCAGACTCAGAGTCTCCTCCTGCGTCGTGTGCTTAAAGAGCGGACGACCGCACAGAATCTCGAAAAGCACGACGCCCAGACTGAAAATATCCGAGCGTTGGTCAACCCGACGCCCCGAAGCTTGCTCTGGACTCATGTACGAGAATTTCCCCTTCACAACATGAGGGGTCTCGTCAGTGACGCTGCTGGCCTTGGCGATGCCAAAATCGACGATTTTCACCGCACCTTCGCGCGAGACCAGAATATTCTGAGGACTGATATCGCGATGAACGATATTCAGCGGGGTTGAATAGTGATCTTGACGACGGTGTGCGTAATCGAGGCCCTTGGCGATTTCGACGCCCACAAATACGGCATCACCAAAACTCAGTCCCGATCCCGACCGACGTCCAGCACTTAAGAGCTGCGCGAGATCGCTTCCGTCGACAAACTCCATCGCCAGGAAGAAGTCCGACTCGACTTTTCCGAAGTCAAAAATCTGAACAATATTGGGGTGATTGAGCTCCATGGCGATCTTCGCCTCGGAGATGAACATGTCGACAAAACGACGATTCGACGTGAATTCGGGGAGAATCCTCTTGAGCACAAGAATCTTCTCAAGCCCTTCGGCCCCACGACTTTTCGCGAGAAACACCTCGGCCATGCCCCCCGTGCCGATCTTCTCGATGAACTCGTATTTCCCGAATTCCCTTTCCACTTCGTGCCTCGTTCGAACTCACCGAGCTTAAGACTCGGTTTCGAGCGGCGTAAACGCCATTTGCCTGAGAGCCTCATACGTCACTATCGCGGCCGCATTCGAGAGATTTAGACTTCGCACCTTGTCCGTTGTTGGAATCCGGACAAGCAGGTCTTCGTAGTCTGCCATGATTTGCGCAGACAGACCTTTTGTTTCGCATCCAAAAACCAAGACCGTCCCAGCATCATACACAACATCGGTGTACGAATTGGACGCTTTCTTGCTCAAAAAACGAAGTCTATCCCGCGGAAATAATTTCGAAAACGCTTCAAAATCGGGATGAACGCAGAGTCTGACGTGTGGCCAATAATCAAGGCCCGCGCGTTTGAGTCGCTTGTTATCGAGCTCAAACGCCAGAGGCTCCACAAGATGAAGCCAGATATTTGCACCCGCGCAAAGTCGACCGATATTGCCGGTATTTCCGGGAATCTCCGGCGTCACCAGACAGATATGCAAACTGGTGTCTTCGTCCGTGCCCCAAACAGGGTCTGGTGGACGAATCAAAAATCCTTCATGACGAGGCATGGATAATTACTCGGGAAAGCGGAATGTGGCAGCGAGGGCGCGATGGTCGCTCCCGCCGTAAGAACCTGAGCCGTCGTCGAAGGCCTCGGGCATGCCCTCATCCACCGAAATCGATGAAGAGTCCGCCATGATGAGTTGATCGATCTGTTCAGTGCTAGAAAAAGAACCGTAGGTCCACAGTCCGGGCTGAGTCAGCAAGGTCAGGCCGCCAGCGGCGAGCAAGGCTTGGATGGAGTCACTCTCGGGCGTGTCATTGAGGTCGCCGGCGAGCACAACGAGCGCATTCGGAAACTCCGCAGCTGTCGCATGGACGATCAAGCCCGCCGCTTCCGCCTCAGCAAAACGACGACCGGGGTCGTCATCGCGTTGGGACCTGAAATGTGCCGCAAAAACGACAACGCGATGGCCGTTAAGGTCGACATGAACCTCAAAAAATTCCCGCGCAAATGAGGTGTTCGAACCGTCCGGACGCTTCAGTGGCACGTCCTTGTGGTTTCGGGTCTC
>JBFFMO010000895.1:0-2529 GCA_041554035.1 Allomicrovenator sp.
ACCCCGGAGATGAGGTCCACGTCATCGATTCGCCCCAACTCATACAAGCCGCGGAACTGACCAATCGCACACGAAAATGAGCGAAAGCCCCCGCCGGAAAGGCAGACGGTGAGGCCTGGTTGACGAATTTCGCCCTCGGATTTTGGCCAGGCGATCAGCTGCATAATCAGGCTCTACTTAGAGAAAACCGTCCGACCATCATACACAGACGCCCATCTTTTTTTGGCAAGAAACAAAAACGGTCGACGTATCGTCGACCGTTCGTCGCGCATCGGAAGGCGATTTAAGCGACGTTTTCGGCATCGCGTGGAATGCGAAGAACCTGACCTGGATAAATCTTGTCAGGGTGCGTGAGCATGGGCTCATTGGCTGCAAAAATCTCGCGGTATCGCGACGATTTTCCATAAAACTCCTTGGCAATCTTCGACAGATTATCGCCCTTCACCACCGTGTAGAACACGGCCTCTGGAGCCGGATGAAGCACCTCGATCTGTGCATCGACGGTGGCAACACCGTCGGTATTTCCGATCAACAAGATGATCGACTCCAGTTGGTCCTGTTTATCGACGGCACCGGTCAAGGTGACCACGCCGTCGTCAAATTGAAGATTCAACTTTGACGTGTCATGACCGTATTGGTCGAGCATGGCCATCAACGCCACGCTTTTGGCCGCCTCACCCTGCTCTTCGGCCTGAGCACGAAGGAAAGCTTCGCGAGCGTAATTGACCTGTGGTTCCGGCGCGGGTTTGGTCTTTTCTTCTTTCGAACCAAAGATCTTTGCACCTGCATTTTTAACAAAATCGAATATACCCATAACGTCCTCCTTATTTGTGAATCAGGCCCAGACCTTAGCCCAGCGACTCGTATCGCGCCACTGGATCGGGCGGCGAATTCCCGCAATCCCTGTCGCATAACTCATCAAACTTCGTGTTAGAATTGCCTCATGTTGACGCCTGCCAAAACTCCGCCAGAAACCGAAGCCGAACTTCTTGACCGTGCCTATCGACTGGCGGGCCGAATGCTCAAAGAGGTTGCAGCCTCGATGGATTGGGACGTGCCACCCAATCAGCAACGCCATAAAGGCTGGGTCGGACAGCTCATCGAAACATGGCTCGGAGCCGCCGCGGGAAACCGCCCTGTTCCCGATTTTGAGGTTTTGGGAATCGAACTCAAAACCATCCCCGTAGACTCAACTGGAAAGCCCTTTGAATCCACCTACGTCTCGACGATGGAGCTGTCTGAGGTGGACGAAGTCGATTGGGAGTCGTCTTCGGTTTCGGCGAAGCTGAAGCGAGTCCTCTGGGTCCCCGTTCAAGGCGATAAAGACATCCCGCTTGGCGAGCGAATGATCGGAAGAGCCGTGCTCTGGTCACCCAACGATCGCGAAGAATCCGCGCTCAAGAAAGACTGGGATTCGCACATGCGCGCGGCACGTGACGGGTTTGCCCATAATATTCGTGGCTCCGACGGCGACTTTTTGCAGGTGCGCCCTAAGGCCGCAGATTCCACAAAACAAACCTGGGGCGTCGACGAATTTGGCGGTGCGATTTTAACCAAACCGCGCGGGTTTTACCTGCGCGCTTTATTCACTGAATACGTGCTGCGAACCCAGCTTGCTGCGGCACGTGACACGTTAAATTCCATGCCGGCCGAAAACCCAGATTCCGAATCAAAATCAGAAGACTAGGCACCAGCAGATTGCCCTCAGCCGCCGCAGGCCAACTTGAGAGTCCCCGATTTTTCGTCGCTGTTGGACCACGACGCGGTGTCGGTTCCGTCATAACTCAGCACCGTGCTCTTCATCCCTGAAGTCCACGTCACTGTTCCGCCGTCAACGGGACATTCATCCTTGCAGATTCGATAACCTTCGACCGCAGTATCCCACGAGATAAGCCCAATCTTCGTGTTCCAATCCCCATCCAACCCAACACAGATTTCGCCGAAATCCAGGACTGCTTTATAAGTACCTTTGCGAGATGTGGCGCGGTTTTCGGCGGTATAGCCCTTCCAATCGGTGGTCACGTCGATCGTGCGAACCAGCCCGGCGTTGGTACCCACGCTTGTCGCCTTCCAGTCGCCCACTCCGTCATTTACGGTGAGACCCGTCCCCTGCAACTCAGCCGCAAGCGCTCCGTCCACGGTCTTTGTGTACGTTCCGATGACGGTACCGCTCACATGCAATAGCCCCCATTTTCCCGTGCAATCGATCAGCGTGTAGGTCACAACGTTTTTGTTGACCAAGGCCGTCACGCACGACTCTCCAAAATCATCGTTGACGCCTACGGATGCGGCCTCCGCCAATTCGTCGTCCGTTGTCGCAGCGCTGACATCCACCGAAGTTAGAGCGTGAATCATGACCGCTTCGGCCGATGTATCACTGGTCGAGGTGCTCTGGTCATTGGCTGTCTCCTCCGGGGTTCCTCCGAGGACAGGCGGCTCGTCATCGCAGCCAGCTCCCGAAATCATCGGAGAAATCAGGGCAATTCCAGCAGCGACGACAACCGACGAAAAACCCGGACGCGTGCGACC
>JBFFMO010000896.1:0-2529 GCA_041554035.1 Allomicrovenator sp.
ATCGAAGTCGCGCCCCCTATAACTGGCAAGGCTGACCGAAATCGACGGGATATCATTCAGAGTAGCCTCAGCGGCGCCAGCCACCGTGCCACTGTAAATCACATCGTCGCCCAGATTCGCGCCATGGTTGATGCCCGACACACAAAGGGCAGGGCGCCCTGGCAGAAGTCGAGAAATCGCAATGTACACACAATCAGTTGGCGTGCCGGTCACCGCGAATCGTTGAGGGCCGTGTGAATGGATCCGAACCGGATGCCATAACGTAATGGCATGGCTGACCGCCGACTGTTCGGTGGCTGGAGCAACGGTCCAGACATCACCGATGGGGGCCAGCGCTTTTTCGAGCGCGACAATCCCTTCGGCGTCGATACCATCGTCGTTGGTGACGAGAATGATCGGCTTTTTCACCTTGCAGTCCTTTTTTCGGAGATGCGCCCGATAGGGATCGAACCTATGGCCTCAAGATTAGGAATCCTGCGCTCTATCCAACTGAGCTACGGGCGCTCGCGGGCAACGGATACTAGAAACCCCCAGTACTGTCCAGCTTCAGACGTGCAGGACAATTCGGTCTGGAGTGATTGACTTCGCCTGTGAGAGTGTCTATTTCGACTGATTTTCCCTGACTGACGATTTTTCGGTATGGTTCGGTGAGTTTCCTTGGGAGCCCGCATGAAAAAGTTAGCTTTTGTTTTGCTGTTGTTGGTTGGCGCATCGTGTGGTGATGACTCCGCGGAGTCAGATTTCGGCGTGCCGCTGGACGAAGATGGGAAAAATTCGCTCCTGCAAACCGGGTTCGAGGATTCAGCAGACAAGAGCGACGCGGCGATCGGTCGCCAGGGACTTTCTTCCTCGGTCGGTGCGGACACCGCGGTTTGGGAAGTCCGAAACCAATGGTTTGACCGCCAAACCGCTGACGCAAAAAAAGCCGGTGTGGCTTGGGACGAAAACTCAGGCTTGGATTGGGAGCAAAAGTTCAACGCTTGGGTCGACTCGCTGGAGTCCACGCCTCGGGCGAATAATAATTACGGCAACACCTACACAATCGTGACCCCATGGGGCACCAAGATTGATGCTCCTGCGCTTGAATGCGCGGAGTCGGCGATGTTCCTGCGCGTGACCTTTGCGTCATGGTACGGATTGCCGTTTTTCATGGAAGCCATCGACGGGAAGGGCAAACGGGTCTTCTTTGGCCACTTTGGTGTGCGCACCGAAGACGGAATCTACCCAACGATGCCCTCGTTCAAGACTCGCTACCCAGACTACTCCGACAAGGCTGCAAGCGTGGCCGGCGGCGCGGAATGGCCGAGCGATTCCAACCTTGCAAAACGTACGTTGGCCGGCGGTCGCGACGACCTTCAGCCCATGATTGGCGAAGACGCTCATGCCGGTGCCTATTTTGATAAACTATTTCTCAATAAGCGGGTTGGGTACTACCTGTTGATTCATCTGGCATTCTTGGGGTCGGCCAACCTTGCTGACCCGGCCAACATGTACAACATCACTCCCGAGTCGATTGAGCCCGGCGATGTTCTGGTGGAACGCTGGCAGCGTGCTGGAATCGGCCATGTGCTGATGGTGATGAACGTCCTCAAGCTTGGAGAACAACTCCTCGACGACGTGACGGTCCCTATCCTTGAGGCAGAACTCGCTTCGGGGTCCATGCCTCGCCGCCAACCTGTTTGGGATAATTCCAACGGCAGCAAACGATACTTCACGATGGAAGAAACGGGCGGCGGCGAATACGTGGATTTTGGGGGTGGAATCAAACGCTGGCGCACACCGATCATCAAGTCCGGCCGATGGACCGCTGCGGTGCTGGACGACGATCTGGAAGATTTCATTCCAACCACGCAGAAACTCGAGCTTTCCGAGCGCCCGGAGCGCTTCAACGTGATTCTCAAGACTCTTACCAACACCCAGAAGCTTGGGTCTCTCGGTGAAATCATCGAGGCCAAGCGCATGCATTTGCGCGAGTACCCCGCGAGCTGTTCGGCACGCATCAATCGTGAAAAAGCGTTTGATGACCTCTATCTGGTCGGCGAGAGCATGGGCTTGAGCCGAGCGGACATTGATCGGGATTATCGGTCACTTGAAGACTACGTGTTCGCCGAGTTGGAGTACGAAAAGTCGAAGACCTGCTGTTGGAATTCGAGCACAGCAGGGATGTTCGACATCGTCATGCAGTACAATGAGTCGATACAAAATGACCCCGATGCTCTTGAGTGTCCGTCCATCGCCGTATTCAAGGCCGAAGGCGAAGGAGACGGTTACGACCAGTTCCGCGCGTTCGCCATTCTGAACGGCCGTGGCGACGAATGGGTTGCCTGGCGCGCTGACGAGTCGTGCCCTCAGGCCAACACCACGGCCGATGTTGAGGCCGAACACGCCTGGACCGATTTCTGTGACATTCGAGATGCCTTTGTCGTCGTTACTCCGTAATTTTCTTCTCGTTCTCCTCTTTCAGGGTATCGCGTTTTCCGCGGTAGCGGAGACGCCGGAACTCAAGAACACATCACCGATTTTCCTTGG